>NZ_JBEXPB010000014.1:0-128413 GCF_040611795.1 Streptomyces sp. NPDC006529
AGCGGAACGTGTTCGGGACGGTTCTGCGGGGTCAGCAAACGCCGGCGGGGCTGAATTTGCCTGGTCCGGCGCAGCCGCAGACGGGGTCAAGCCCGGGGTCGCCGCTGTGCGGAGGGCGGTGAGGAGGGGGGTTACGGCCGGTTCGTGGCGGAGGGGGGCGTCGCCGCCGTCGGTTTCGGCGGGGACGCCCGCGGCCACCAGGGCACGCCGCATCTGCGGCAGGGTGCGGCCCCCCGAGCGGACCAGGACGGCCATGTCCTGCCACGGCACCCCGTCTTCGAGGTGCGCCCGGCGCAGGATGTCGGCGATGTTCTCCACCTCGGTGGCGGAGGTCGGGTAGGTATGGACCTCCACCCGGCCGCCCTCCCGCGTGGCCCGCAGCTCCCGGTGCGCCCGGACCGCGGCGGCCGGGAGCCGCGTCATCGGCATCCGGGTGGTGAGCAGCCGGGTGGCCGCGAGGAGGGCGGCGCCGGAGCGGCGGGACACGGTCAGGGACCGGATCCCGGCCCCGGGGAAGGCCGAGGCGAAGTCCAGGATGCCGTTGACGTCACCGCCGCGGAACGCGTAGATCGACTGGTCCGGGTCGCCGAAGGCGACCAGCGTGCCCGCGGGCCCGTTCAGCGCGCGCAGCAGCCGGACCTGCGAGGCGTCGGTGTCCTGGTACTCGTCGACGTAGATCGCGTCGTACGCCGCGGACAGTTCCGGGGTGCGCTCGGCCAGGAGCACCGCACGGTGCAGGAGCTCGGCGTAGTCCAGCGTCCCCTGCATGTCCAGGACGTCCAGGTACTCGGAGAGGAAGGCGGCGGCGGCCTTCCAGTCTGGCCGCCCGGTCCGGGACGCGAAGGCGTCGAGCGCCTCGGGCCCCAGGCCCAGCTCGCGGCTGCGGGCGAGCACGGCCCGTACCTCGTCGGCGAATCCGCGCGTGGTGAGCGCGGCCCGCAGGTCGTCGGGCCAGTGGATCGACTTCAGGGTGCGCTGGCCCTCCAGCAGGGCTCGTACGGTCACGTCCTGCTCGGGTCCGGACAGCAGCCGCAGCGGTTCCGTGAAGAGTTCGCTGTCCTGGTGGGCGCGGACCAGGCCGTAGCAGAAGGAGTGGAAGGTGGTGGCCTGCGGGGCGCGCGCCCCGCCGAGGCGCAGCGCGGCCCGGTCGCGCAGTTCCACGGCCGCCTTGCGGCTGAAGGTGAGGACGAGGATGCGGGCGGGGTCCGCGCCGGCCTCGACCCGGGCGGCGACCGCCTCGACCAGCGTCGTCGTCTTGCCAGTGCCCGGTCCGGCCAGCACGAGCAGCGGTCCCGCCGCGTGGTCAACCACGGCCCGCTGCGCTGCGTCCAGGACAGGGGGATCCGCCTGCGCCGGTCCGCCGCGGACCAGCCGGTACGCGTGCGGGGCCCGCGTACGACGGTCCGAAGGAGAGCTGATCACGTGGGGTGCCGGTCCTGGTGGGTCTGGGGTCGTGGGTGCGCGGGGCGGGTTCCGCGGCGGAGGCGAAGGCTCAACGCTACGGCAAGCGGGGGGACGCGCGCAGTCGCCCCGGAGGCCCCGCGTCCCCCGTACGGGCCTGCGAGCGCCCGCCCGGGCGTCCGATGGCGGAAGCTGGCAGGTGTGACCCTGCACACGCCCGGGCCGAGGCCCGGGATCCGGCCGGCTGCGGCGCCGACGGCCCGGCCCGGCCGGACGTCAACCGTCCGCCGTCCGGTGTCCGTCCCAGCGCGCGCGTTTCATGTCGAGGCGCGGTACGTGCCCGGCGGCGGCGCGGGAGGCCTCGCGCAGCGGTGTGCCCTCGTCCCGGTAGCGCGCCAGGGCCCGCAGTTCGCTGCCGGGCAGCAGGGTCCCGTCCGAGCGGACCACCCGCCACCACGGGACCGGGCCGCCGTAGAGCGCCATGACGCGCCCGACCTGGCGCGGGCCGCCGTCGCCGAGCCATTCGGCGACGTCCCCGTACGTCATCACCCGGCCGGGGGGAATCTCCTCGGCGACCGCGAGGACTCGTTCCGCGTACTCCGGCAGCTCCGGTTCATCGGTCATGCGGCACATCGTGCCGCACCCCGGCCCGGCCCTCGCGGAACGGTCGGGTCCGGCGGGACGCGCACCCTGCTGCCCCGCGCCCCCGCTCCGCCGTGCCACCATCTTCCGGGCGGTGACAGGTGATACGTGATCAAGAAGAGATGGACGTGACGGCGAAGGAGCAGGGTGTGAGCCCTCCCGAGAGCAGTCCGGAAGGCGCACCGGGGCCCCCGGGGCCCCCCGGTTCCCCCGGCGCGGGCTTCCCCGGCGGCGACCCGGCCGCCGGCTCCGGCGCCGGGCGCACGACGGCGGACGGCACGGCGCGAGCGGACGGCGCCGCCGGTTCCGCGCGCCCGCACGCCCCCGCACCGGACGCCGCCGTTCCGCACGCCCCCGTACCGGACGCCGCCGCTCCGGACGCCGCCGGTCCCGCTCCGCACCCCACCGGTCCCGGGCCCGACGCCGACCGGGTCGAGGTCGACGAGCCGCTGCTCGCCGCCCGCGTGCACCGCCCCTCCGACCTGGTCCGGCTGCTCGTCGGCATCCTCGGCATCGCCGTCGTCCTCGGCATCGCGGCCTTCGCCCACGGCACCACCGTGGGTCTCGAAGCGGACATCAACAAGGGCACCGGCCAGGCCCCCGACCTGCTGATCAAGGTCGCCGGGCTGGTGTCGAGCATCGCCATCCTGCTGGTGCCGGTCGCCTTCGCCATCGAACGGCTCATCAAGCGCGACGGCCTGCGCATCGCCGACGGCGTGCTCGCCGCCGTCCTCGCCCACGGCGTGACCCTCGCCATCGACCTCTGGGTCTCGCGCGCCGCCTCGGGCACCATCCAGGAGGCCCTGACCCGCCCCACCGGCATCGGCGAGGTGCTCACCGATCCGGTCCACGGCTACCTCGCGCCCGTCATCGCGTACATGACCGCCGTCGGGATGACCCGCAGACCCCGCTGGCGCGTGGCGCTGTGGGCGGTCCTGCTCCTCGACGCCTTCGCGATGCTCGTCGGCGGCTACACCACCCCCTTCTCGATCATCCTCACCGTGCTCATCGGCTGGACGGTCGCCTACGGCACGCTCTACGCCGTCGGCTCCCCCAACGTCCGGCCCACCGGCCAGAACCTCCTCGCGGGCCTGCGCCGGGTCGGCTTCCAGCCGGTCAGCGCGACGCGCGCCGAGGTGCCGGAGGCCCCCGAGGGCAAGGATTCCGCGGAGCAGAGCGACCGCGGGCGCCGCTACCACGTCACCCTGGCGGACGGGCCGGCGCTGGACGTCACCGTCGTGGACCGCGAGCAGCAGGCCCAGGGCTTCTTCTACCGGGTCTGGCGGCGGCTCACCCTGCGCGGGATCACCACCCGGCGCAGCCTGCAGTCGCTGCGGCAGGCGCTGGAGCAGGAGGCCCTGCTCGCGTACGCGGCGATCGCCGCCGGGGCGAACGCGCCCCGGCTGATCGCCACCTCCGAGCTGGGCCCGGACGCCGTGATGCTCGTGTACGAGCACCTGGGCGGCCGGACCCTGGACTCGCTCGCGGACGAGGAGATCACCGACGAGCTGAGCCGCAACGCGTGGGAGCAGGTACGGGCCCTGCAGTCGCGCCGGATCGCGCACCGGCGGCTGACCGGGGACGCCCTCGTGGTGGATCGTTTTGGCAACGTCATCCTCACCGACCTGCGCGGCGGTGAGATCGCGGCCGGCGACCTGGTGCTGCGGATGGACATCGCGCAGCTCCTGACCACCATCGGCCTGCGGGTCGGTGCGCAGCGGTCGGTGGCCTCGGCACTGGAGGTCCTGGGCCCGGACGCGGTGGCGGACTGCCTGCCGCTGCTCCAGCCGATCGCGCTGAGCCGTTCCACCCGGGCCACGCTGCGCCGGATGGCGCGGGAGCGCTCGACCCGCGAGCGGGAGGCCGTCCTGGAGAGCTCGCGGCTGGCGAAGGCCCAGCGCGAGGCGGAGCGAGAGGCCGACGCGGCCGCGCGGCGCTCCTCCAAGGCGGAGTCCAAGGCCGAGTCGAAGGCGGAGCGCAAGGCCGAGAAGCGGGCGCTGGACGAGGCCCTCGACGAGGCGCGCGAGGAGGACCTGCTCAGCCAGATCCGCCGGCAGGTGCTGCTGATCCGTCCGCAGGCGCCGGTCGAGCCCGCCCGGCTGGAGCGGATCAGACCGCGCACGCTGGTGTCCTTCATCGCGGGCGCGGTGGCGGCGTACTTCCTGCTCTCGCAGCTGACCCAGGTCGACTTCGCGACCACCTTCGGGTCGGCGCGGTGGGGCTGGGTCGGGGTGGTCCTCGCCTTCTCGGGGCTGACCTACTTCGCGGCGGCGATGAGCCTGCTGGGGTTCGTCCCCGAGCGGGTGCCGTTCCTGCGGACCGTGTGCGCTCAGCTGGCCGGTTCCTTCGTGAAGCTGGTCGCTCCGGCGGCGGTCGGCGGCGTCGCGCTGAACACGCGCTTCCTCCAGCGCTCGGGAGTGCGGCCCGGGCTGGCGGTGGCGAGCGTGGGCGCGTCGCAGCTGTTCGGGCTGGCGAGCCACGTCCTGCTGCTGCTGTCGTTCGGCTATCTGACCGGGACCGAGAACACCACGCAGATGACCCCCTCCCGGGCGGTCATCGCGGGACTGCTGACGGTCGCGGTGCTGGTGCTGGTGGTGACCGCGATCCCGTTCCTGCGGAAGTTCGTGGCGACCCGGGTACGGGCGCTGTTCGCCGGGGTGGTGCCGCGCATGCTGGACATCCTCCAGCGGCCGCAGAAGCTGGTCACGGGCATCGGCGGGATGCTGCTGCTGACGGCCTGTTTCGTGATGTGCCTGGACGCCTCGGTCCGCGCCTTCGGCGGCGGCGAGGCGCTGAGCCTGGCGAGCATCGCGGTGGTCTTCCTCGCGGGCAACGCGCTGGGTTCGGCGGCGCCGACGCCGGGCGGTGTGGGCGCGGTCGAGACGACGCTGACCCTCGGTCTGATCGCCGCCGGCCTGGAGAAGGAGATCGCCATCTCGGCGGTGCTGCTGTTCCGGCTGTGCACCTTCTGGCTGCCGGTGCTGCCGGGGTGGATCTCGTTCAACTACCTCACGCGCAAGGAAGCGATCTAGTCACCGCCCCCGGGCGGGGCCCGGGGCGGAACCCGAACGGACCACGGCGCGGGCGGCGGGTGAGCGGGCGGGTCAGGATGGTGGCATGCCCAACGCCCCGCGGGTCACCGCCGCCACCGCCCTCGCCGTCGCGCTGCTCGCCACCGGCGCCTGCTCCGGCGGCGGGAGCGAGCAGAGCACCAGGGGCAAGGAGAACGCCCCGGGGGCCCAGGCGGCCCCCGCCTGGGCCGCCTGCCCCGCCCCCTCCGCCGCCCAGGGCGTCGGCCAGCCGCCCGGCAAGGACTGGGAGTGCGCCACTCTCGACGTCCCGCTCGACTACGCCAAGCCCGGTGGCGAGACCCTCCCCCTCGCCCTGATCCGCGCCAAGGCCACCGGCCCCCAGGGCTCCCGCATCGGCTCCCTCGTCTTCAACTTCGGCGGCCCGGGCGGCTCCGGCGTCGCCGCCCTGCCGGGCGCGGCCAAGGAGTACGCGGCCCTGCGCGCCCGCTACGACCTGGTCAGCTTCGACCCGCGCGGGGTCGGCCGCAGCGCCCCGGTGCTCTGCGAGAGCGACGCCCAGCTGGACCGCTACTACGCGGCCGACAACACCCCCGAGACCCCGGCCGAGGAGCAGGCATACCTGGCGGGGATCAGGACGTACCGCGACGGCTGCGTCCGCAACTCCGGCAAGCTCCTCCCCCACGTCGGCACCGAGAACGCGGCCCGCGACCTCGACCGGATCCGCCAGGCGCTGGGCGACGAGAAGCTCCACTACTTCGGCATCTCCTACGGCACCGAGCTGGGCGGGGTCTACGCCCACCTCTTCCCGAAGAACGTCGGCCGGGCCGTCTTCGACGCGGTCGTCGACCCGACAAAGACCTCGGAGGAGGGCTCGCTGGGCCAGGCGAAGGGCTTCCAGCTGGCCCTCGGCAACTTCGAGCAGGACTGCGTGGACCGGGGGGACGCCTGCCGTCTTCAGGGCAGCACCGCCAAGGAGATCGACGCGAACATCGTGAAGCTCCAGAAGGCGCTGGACGCCCGGCCCATCGAGGGCGTCGGCGGCCGCCCCCTCACCGCCTCGGCCGCGACCAACGGGATCGCCTACGCCCTCTATTCGAAGGAGGGGTGGCCCCTGCTGGAGCAGGGTCTGGACGAGGCCGAGGGCGGCCAGGGGCAGTTGCTGCTCGTGATGTCGGACGCGCTCAACGGCCGTGACCCCAAGGGCACGTACAACAACATCGGCTCGGCCAACACGGCGATCAACTGCGCGGACTCCAAGGAGCGCTACACCCTGGCGCAGACGAAGGCGAAGCTCCCCGCCTTCCGCTCCGCGTCCGCCGTCTTCGGCGACTTCCTCGGCTGGGGCCTGCTCGGCTGTACGGACTGGCCGGTCAAGGGCGCCTTCGACACCCCGGACGTGAGCGCTCCGGGCGCCGCGCCGATCGTGGTGATCGGCAACACGGGCGACCCGGCGACCCCGTACGAGGGCGCCCGCAAGATGGTGGAGCGGCTCGGCCCGGGGGTCGGCGTGGAGCTGACCTACAAGGGCGAGGGGCACGGCGCCTACAACAGCGGCGACGCGTGCGTGCAGAAGGCGGTGGACGCCTACCTGCTGGACGGGAAGGTCCCGGCGGCCAAGGCCGTGTGCACGGCGGCCTGAACCGCGCGAAAGGGGCTCCGCCGCATGCGGCGGAGCCCCTTTCGCGTCGTGCCCGGTCGTGTCGTGCTCAGTAGACGGGCTTCTCCGGCTCGATCTGGTGGACCCAGCCGATGACGCCGCCGCCGACGTGCACCGCGTCCGCGAAGCCCGCGGACTTCAGGACGGCGAGGACTTCCGCACTGCGGACACCCGTCTTGCAGTGCAAGACGATCCGCTTGTCCTGGGGCAGGTCCTGGAGGGCGGTGCCCATCAGGAACTCGCCCTTCGGGATCAGCTTCGCGCCGGGGATCGAGACGATCTCGTACTCGTTGACCTCGCGGACGTCGATGATCTCGATCGGCTCGTCGTTGTCGATCCACTCCTTGAGCTGCTTGGGAGTGATCGTCGAACCGGCCGCCGCCTCTTGGGCCTCCTCGGACACGACGCCGCAGAAGGCCTCGTAGTCGATGAGTTCGGTGACGGTCGCGTTCGGCCCGCACACCGCACAGTCGGGGTCCTTGCGGACCTTGACCTGGCGGTACTGCATCTCCAGGGCGTCGTAGATCATCAGGCGGCCGACCAGCGACTCGCCGACGCCGGTCAGGACCTTGATGGCCTCGGTGACCTGGATGGAGCCGATGGACGCGCAGAGCACGCCCAGCACGCCGCCCTCGGCGCAGGAGGGGACCATGCCCGGCGGGGGCGGCTCCGGGTAGAGGCAGCGGTAGCACGGGCCGTGCTCGGACCAGAAGACCGAGGCCTGGCCGTCGAAGCGGTAGATCGAGCCCCAGACGTACGGCTTGTTGAGCAGCACGCAGGCGTCGTTGACCAGGTAGCGGGTGGCGAAGTTGTCCGTGCCGTCGACGATCAGGTCGTACTGGCTGAAGATCTCCATCACGTTCTCGGCTTCGAGCCGCTCTTCGTGCAGGACGACGTTCACGTACGGGTTGATGCCGAGCACGCTGTCGCGCGCCGACTCCGCCTTGGAGCGGCCGATGTCCGCCTGGCTGTGAATGATCTGGCGCTGCAGGTTCGACTCGTCGACCTCGTCGAACTCCACGATGCCGAGCGTGCCGACGCCGGCCGCGGCCAGGTACATCAGGGCGGGGGAACCGAGGCCGCCGGCGCCCACCGCGAGCACCTTGGCGTTCTTCAGGCGCTTCTGCCCGTCCATCCCGACGTCCGGGATGATCAGGTGGCGGGAGTACCGACGGACCTCGTCAACGGTGAGCTCAGCAGCTGGCTCTACCAGGGGTGGCAGCGACACGGGCACTCCAGGCGGGTCATCCCCGCACCGGCGGGGAGCATTGACGTGTTGTTCTGTTCCGCAACACTGCCACGGCCCACTTCATTCCGAGACACTCGTCCCGATGCGCGAGACGATTTCGTCCCAGTACCCGGGCATCGAGGCCCAGGGGTCGCTTCCGGCACGCGTTCCGAGCCGGTCCGTGAGCCAGATCGTGCCCGCGCCCTGCCAGCGCGCGACCCGCACGGCCTCCTCCAGGTGCGAGCGCGGGACCCCGTGCACGAAGTGGCAGAACCGCTCCGGCGGGTGGTCCGCCGTCCACTCCGCCACCTGCGACCAGCGGTAGTCGGCCCAGCTCCCGGAGAAGGTGACCAGCTGGTCGGCGGTCTCGGTGTAGCCCTCGCAGGGGTGCGTGCCGTGCCCGAGCACCAGGTGCGGGACGTTCCCGCCGGTCCCGAGCGTGCGCAGGGTGTCCGTCACCTTGCGCACGGCGGCCAGCCCGGCCCGGCCCGCGGGGGCGTCGGCCAGGTAGAAACCGCCGACCCGGTACCAGTCGACGAAGCGGTGGGCGTCGGAGATCAGCTCGCCGAAGGAGCGCTCGCCGCCCCGCAGGGCCAGGTGCCCGAGGACGGCGGCGCCCGTCTCCCGTAACCGGACGGCCGCCTGCGAGCAGTGCGGGTCGGGCCGCTGGCCGGGGCCGCCCGCCACGTTCAGGACGGCCCAGTGCAGCGGGGTGCCGGGCCTGGACAGCTCGGCCCACTCGGCGGGCGCGACCAGCGGGTGCCCGTACCCGGGGACCCCGAGGCCGAGGCGGCCGGACCCGGTGGCGGCCCGCCGCTCCCCGGGCGGCGTGGTCAGATGCGGCACGCCGCCTCCATCCAGATGTCCGCCAGCGACTCCTCCAGGTTGATCCGGGGGCGCCAGCCGAGCCGGTCGCGGGCGGTGCGGACGTCGGCCTGCTGCCAGGTGCCGCAGCCGTCCGGGTACGGGTACGGCGGCGGGGCGGCGGCCAGCTGCTCGGCCGTGGCCTCGGCGCGCGGCGAGCCGATCGCGGCCAGGCCCGGGGGGCGGCCGGGGTGCGCGTGCGGCTGCTGGGGTCCGTCGAGTTCGTGGATGGCGCCGCCGTAGCCCGCGACCCGGGCCAGTACGGCGGCCGCGTCGCGCAGCCGGACCGCGCGGCCGGTGCCGATGTTGACGACGCCCTGCGCGGCGGAGAGCGAGGCCGCGTGCACGGCCCGCGCCACGTCCCGCACGTCGACGAAGTCGCGCTGTACGCCGAGCCCGCTGAGCTTCAGCTCCGAGTCCCCGGCCTGCATCGCGCGGCGCATCGCCTCGGCGAGCCGGCCGAGGGGCGAGCCGGCGGGGGTGCCGGGCCCGACGGGCGAGAACACCCGCAGCACGACCGCGTCCAGGCCGGAGCCGAGGACGAGTTCGGTGGCGGCGAGCTTGCTGACGCCGTACGGCCCGCCGGGTCTCGGCACGGCGTCCTCGGCCGTGGACGATCCGGGCTGGCTGGGCCCGTACTCGGCCGCGCAGCCGAGCTGCACCAGCCGGGCCCCGCAGCCGCTGCGGCGCAGCGATTCGCAGACCGTCGCGACGGCGACGGTGTTGTGCCGGGTCAGCTCGCGGGCACCGCCGCGGGTGGCGCCCGCGCAGTTGATGACGACGCCCGGGTGGACGGCGTCGAGGAACCGGGTGAGCGCGCCCGGGCTGCCGGTGGCGAGGTCGAAGCGGACGTCCGCGTCGTCGCCGCGGCCGAGCGCGGTGAGCTGGACCGCGGGGTCGGCGAGCAGCCGGTCCGCGACGTAGCGGCCGAGGTAGCCGTTGGCTCCGATCAGCAGCACCCTCATCGCGCGGCCCCGTGGTCGTTTGGCTGGCCGGTCATGTCTGTTTCTCCTTGTTGGCGCGGTCAGGTCTGGTGGCGCGGTCAGGCGCGCGCGTGGGCGGACGCCCGGGAGAGCGCGACCGTGGCGTGGACGAGCAGCCCTGCGGCGGCGGCCGCCGCGGCGAGCGGGTACGGGATCAGCGTCACCGCGAGTGCGAGGGCCGCCGGAACCCGGTGCGGCGTGTGGCGGACCAGCAGCCGGGTGAGGAAGAGGAGCACCGCGAGGGGCAGGGCCACCGCGAGCGGGGCTCCGACGAGGACGAGCGGGACGGCCGCCAGCACGGTGAAGCAGGCCACCGCCGCGACCAGCAGCGGCCGGGCCCCCGCCGCGAAGTCGTCCAGCGCCCGGCTCCCGGTGAGGCGGCGGCGCGCGCGGGCCGCGAAGGCCGCGTCGCACCAGTGCGCGGGGGCGGCCGCCAGCGCGAGCCCGACCCCCAGCGGCGCGCCGAGGCGGTACACGGCGTAGCCGGTGGCCGCGGCGGCGAGCAGCGGCGCGACCCGGGACGGGCGGCGCCCGGCGGTCCGCGGCCGGGCCAGGCCCGCGACGGTGAGCGCCACGGCGAGGGCGGCCACCCAGGGGGCGGGGCCGGCGAGCAGGGCGGCGCCGAGCGCGAGCGCGCCGGGGACCAGCGCGTACGCCGCCCCCCGCAGGTCCGCCGCGCCGGTCCCGGCGGGAGCCGCGGCCCGGGCGGCGGCGGCCGGTTCGTCGCGCGGGACCCGGGCGTACAGCTCCTCGGCCAGGGAGAACACGTCACGGTGGCGGAACCGCGCGGCGGTCCGGTCGGTGATCCCGTGGGCCTCCAGACCGGCGGCGATCTCCAGCGGGTCGACGGCCCGTTCGCACAGCTCCCGGTGGCGGTGCATGAGCGCCTTGACGGGATCCCCGCTCCCCCGGCGCCGGCCGGTGACGGCCGGGGCGCCGGTCCGGGCGGCAGCGGGCGGCGCGGGCTCCCCCGACGGCTCGCTCGGTACCTCCTGCGATGCCTCCCGCGCCTCGTCCGCCGGGGCGGGCGCGAGCCGGAGCACGAGGGTGGTCTCGGCCGACGGAGCGGGCGCTTCCCGGTCCGGGCCGTCCGCGAGCGGGCCGGGGCCGGGTGCCGGGACCAGGACCGGGCGCCGGGCCAGGTCGAAGAGGGAGGGGGCGGTGTCCGGGTGGGTCGTCATACCGTCGCCTCCGGGGAGGGGGCCCACGTCGGGGTGGTCCAGTGGCCCGGCACGCGGGCCTCCGGCGGATGGGTGAAGGGGGCGTCCGCGGGCGGGCAGGCCGCGCCGCCGGCGATCAGCTGGAGGTAGATTTGCTGGAAGGCGGCCACGTTCTGCTCGACGGTGAACAGTTCCAGGGCCCGCGCCCGGGCCGCCGCCCCCAGCCGCCGGGCCCGTTCCGGGTCGCGCAGCAGCGTCAGGCAGGCGTCCGCGAGGGCACGGGGGTTGCGCGGCGGGACCACCAGTCCGGTGCCGCCGATGACCTCGCACACCGCGCCCACGTCGGTGGAGACCGTGGCCCGGCCGCAGAACATGGCCTCCACGAGCCGGATCGGGAAGCCCTCGACCACCGAGGAGAGCACGGTGACGGGGGCGCAGCCGTAGGCGTCGGCCAGGGCGGGTGCCTCCGGGCCGCCGATCTCCTCGAAGGTGACGGGGCTCTCGCCGACCGTCAGCGCGTTCGCCGCCTCGTCCGGGAAGAGCTGGGCCGCCAGGGAGCGGCAGTCGGCCAGGTACCCCGGCGCCGCCGCGGTCGCGAAGACGCGCAGCCGGGTGCCCGGTTCGGCCCGCCGCACCTCCGCGAAGGCGTGCAGCAGCGCGATGAGGTCCTTGGCCGGTTCTATCCGGCCCACCCACACCAGCGTGGCCGGGTCGCCGTGGTCGGCGGCCTCGCCGACGGTGGCGAATCGGTCCGCCTCCATCCCCGGGTAGACCGTCCGCAGCCGCTCGCGGCCGGCGCCGCAGCGCTCCTGCCAGCGCCGGGCGTGCGCGTTGCCGGGGGTCAGCAGGTCCGCGCGGGCGTAGATCTCGGTGGCGAGGCGGACCTGGAAGGCGCCGAGCAGGGCCCGCAGCGCCGGGCGCTCCGCGGTGTGCTCCAGGTAGTGCGCCCGCAGCTGCACGCCGTACTCCGTGACCAGGAGCGGCACCCCGAAGAAGCGTTTGGCCACCAGTCCGGGCAGGGCGGCCGACCCGCCCGCCGCGGCGTGGCAGATGTCGACGGCGCCGAGCTCCTCGTACCAGTCCAGGCTGAGCGGGCGCAGCGCGCGCTCCAGCTCGTCGACGAAGGCGAGCAGGTCGGGCACCCGGGCGCCCTGGACGGCACCGCTCGCGCCCGGTGCCCGGCAGGCGGACTCGACAGCCCGGACCGCGGTCTCGGAGCGGACGGCCGCGTACAGGCCGCCCTGGTCCCGGGCGAGTTCGGCGAGCCCGTACAGCCCGGCGGCGAAGTCCTCGTCACCGGCGGCGCAGATCCCGCGCACCAGGTCCGTGAAACAGGCCGCGAACCGGCGGCGTTCGCGCCGCGAGTACGTCCGGCCGTCGTCCCCGGGGGCCCACAGGGGCGCCGTCCGCACGCGGGTGACGTGGTCGGGCAGCGGCACCCGGCCGCTCTCCTCCTGCCCGGCGCTGCGGCTCAGCGCGTACAGCTCGAACTCGTGCTGCGGGAGCCCGCGCACCAGCCGGTCGCACCACAGCCTCGCTTCGCCCGTCGCATACGGATAACCGCCTTCCGTGAGCAGTGCGATCCGCACGAGTGGCACCCCCGATCTCCCGTTCAGGCGGCCTCCGTCGGTCCGGTGACCCGCCGCGAGAACTCAAGCGGATATGCCGAAGGCGCGACGGACGGTTGTCCATCGCGCCACCGGAAGGGGTGAAGAGTCGTAACTTTCCCGTACGGTTCGCGTTCGACCGCGCTAGGACCGTCGGGGAGGCGTGCGGCGGTGCGCCGCCGGAAGGCTCAACCGGTGGGGTACACCCAGGGGTTGGGCTTACAGGAGATGCCGTCGATGTCGAGGGACTTGGTCTGCTGCTGCATGATCGGCGCGAGCGCGCCGGGGGTCCCGCAGCTCTCGTGGTCGTGTCCGAGCCGGTGCCCGACCTCGTGGTTGATGAGCATCTGGCGGTAGGCGAACATCTGGTCCTGCCCGTACGTCGGCGAACCCTGCGCCCAGCGGAAGGCGTTGATCATCACCCGCTCGGTGGAAGCGGAATCGCAGGACACGTTGTCCTGGGTGGTGTCGAGCCCGGACTTCTTGCACCAGACCCCGGTGGTGCCCGGGCTGGCCAGGGTGATGACGAACCCGGCCTCGCCCGACGGGACCCGCTCGAAGGTCATGTCGCCGTCGTGGGCCCAGCTGCGCGGGTCGTTCAGGGTGCGGTGGACGGCCTCGGCGAAGAGGTCGGCGTCCAGCCCGAGGCCCTGCTCCACCTCGACCCGGTAGCGGATGAGGCGGCCCTTGCCGGGGGCCGGGGCGGCGGTCCCGACCGTGTCGAAGGTGCCCGGTCCGGCGAGGTTCGCGGCGATCGGGTGGACCTCGGCCATCTTCTGGTCGTACGTCTTGACCACCACCGGCTGCCCGGCGCCCACCGCGGGCGCGTCGGGCGTCGCGCGGCCGTCGGAGCGGGAGGCGGCGGACTGGCCGGGGGCGGCGCGGTCGTGCCCGGCCTCCCCGCTGGCGCGCACGCCGATGCGGTCGGCCGTGTCGTCGCCGGCGACCTGGCCCGCCACGACGACGGCGAGCACGGTGGTGACGGCGGCGGCCGCGATGCCCGTGTACGTACGGACCCTGCGGCCCCGGGTCGCTCCGGGCTTCCCCCCGCGGGGCGCGAACGGACCGCGGCGGGGCGGGGGCACCCGGCGGTGCGAACCGGTGGAGGTGACGGGGGTGTCCGCGGCGGGGGCCGTCGCCCGCAGGGGCACCTCCTCGATGGGCGGGGCGTCCCCGGGGAACACGGCGGCGGCCATCGCGACGGCGGCCTCGTACGCCGCGGCGGCGTCGGGGACGGGGGGCGCGTAGCCGGATCCGGCGTCCGCGGGCGCGTACCCGGACGCCGGGTCGGCCGACGCGTAACCGGAATCCGGCGCGGAGGCGTTCCCCGGCGCGTGGGCGTGGCCCTGCGCGGGGGTGTGACCCTGCTCGGGGGCCTGGCCCGACACCGGGGCGTGGCCCTGCGCCGGGGCGTGGCCCTGCGCGGGATGGCTGCGGGGTGCGGCGCGCCAGTCGCCGTACGCTCCCCCGGGTTCGCGGATCTCGGGGTGGCCCGCGCGCGCACCGGGCGCGCTCTGGTTCACGTACCCCTGATGGGTGGCGGTCGGCTCGGGCCGGTGCCGCCGGCCGGGCCCGGTGGCGACGGCCGCGGCCGTGGCGTCCGGGCGTGCGGGCTGCTCCGGGCGGCCCGGGTCCCCGTGGACCGGGCGGGGAGGAGCGGAGTCCTTGCGACTATGTCGTCCCACCGGTGCTCAGCCTCTGCCGTCTTCGTCTCGTTCTTCGCTCTGCCCGGCGTCACGCAGCAGGTCCCGGAAGGCCGTTGCCACGACCTCGGGGTGCTCCATCATCGCCACGTGCCCGGCCTCGGGCAGGCACAGCAGCCGCGAGCCCCGGAAGGAGGCCGCCGCCTTGTGCGCCATGCGGTACGAGACCAGTTGGTCCCTGCCACCGTAGACCAGCAGCGTCGGTGCGAGCACCCGCTCGGCCTGACGCCACAGCCCGTGCTGTCCGCCGAGCGTGTAGGCGTCCACGATTCCGCGCGAGGAACGGGCCAGCGCCTCCCAGAAATAGGGGAGCCGCATCCGCCGCTCCGTCTCCTCGACCGCGTGCCGGAACCCCTCGGCCGTCACCCGCGCGGGGTCTCCGTAACAGAGTCCCATCACCCCGCGGGTGCGCTGCTGCGCCGTCAGGTCCCGTGTGAGGCGCGCGATCAGGGACGCCGCTCCCGGTACGGCGAGCAGCGCGGTCGGCACCGCGGAGCGCTGCACCCGCAGTTCGGGCAGGGCGGGCGAGATCAGCGTCAGCGTGCGGACCAGGTCGGGCCGCACCGCGGCGACCCGGGTGCTGACGGCGCCGCCGAGCGAGTTCCCGACGAGGTGGACGGGCCCCCGCCCCGCGGCGTCGAGGTGGCGGATGACCGCGCGGGCCAGCGCGGTGACCGAATAGTTGCGGTCGGCGGGCGGCGGCGAGGTCCCGAAGCCGGGGAGGTCGAGGGCCTCGCCGTCGACGGTGTCCTCCAGCAGCGCCATCAGCGCGGACCAGTTCTGCGAGGAGCCGCCGAGCCCGTGCACGAAGAGGGCGGCCGGGAGTCCTTCGCGCGCCGGTGGCCGGGACCTGACCGTCAGGGTCAGCCCGGGCAGCGCGGCGCTGCGCAGCTGCTCCCCCTCGGCCACGCGGACGGCCCCCGCCAGGGGCGACGGCTCGGCGGTGGACCGTACACCTGGCAGCTCGGTCGAAGACATGGGCGCAATGTTACGAGAGGATCACGTCCGGAATCGTGTGTTCGCCGTCACAGACCCGCATAGCGCCGGGACCCGCGGGCTTCTACGCTCGATGGAGGAGGTCATGGGCCCGACGCGACGGGGTAGACGGCGCAGGAGCAACGGACGCCCACACAAGGAGACTGAGATGACGGTCGACCCTTCGGAACCGGACACCTTCCAGGAGCAGCTGGGGGAGGCGCCCGGCCCCGAGGCCCCGGAGGCGGACGCCGCGGAGCAGCGCACCGAACTGGCCCCCCTCGACGACGACCCGGTCATCGCGGCGGACCCCGCCGAGGCCGCCGACGGTGACGCCGCGGAGCAGGCGCGGGTCGTGGCCCTGGACGAGGACGACTACCGCTGACCGGGCCGGCGCCGGCCGACCCGGGCTGACCAGCGGCGCTCCCGGCCGTCCGTACCGCGAGAAAACTCGGCCGGGACCCCCCGCTATCGGTTACCGAAAAGTACGATGGCGGGCGCGGCGCACGGCGTCGCAGGGTTCCGAGAGAAAGTGGGAGGCGGCGTGACAGCCATCGAGCAGACCGAGGCGGCGCGCCCGCGGGGCACCCGACTGCCGCGCCGAGCCCGACGCAACCAGCTCCTGGGCGCGGCCCAGGAAGTGTTCGTCGCCCAGGGCTACCACGCCGCGGCGATGGACGACATCGCCGAGCGTGCGGGCGTCAGCAAGCCGGTGCTCTACCAGCACTTCCCCGGGAAGCTGGACCTCTACCTGGCCCTCCTGGACCAGCACTGCGAGTCGCTGCTCCTGGCGGTGCGCACCGCGCTCGCGTCCACGACCGACAACAAGCTGCGCGTGGCCGCGACGATGGACGCGTACTTCGCGTACGTCGAGGACGAGGGCGGCGCCTTCCGGCTGGTCTTCGAGTCCGACCTGACCAACGAGCCGTCCGTGCGCGAACGGGTCGACCGGGTCTCCCTCCAGTGCGCCGAGGCGATCTCGGAGGTCATCGCCGAGGACACCGGCCTGTCGACGGACGAGTCGATGCTGCTGGCGGTGGGGCTGGGCGGCGTCTCGCAGGTCGTGGCCCGGTACTGGCTGTCCAGTTCCAGCCCGGTCGAGCGGGACACCGCGGTCGGCCTGCTGACCTCGCTGGCCTGGCGGGGCATCGCGGGCTTCCCCCTGCACGCCGCCGACGGCCACTGAGCCGGCGGCCCGCGCTCCGGGGCACTGTTCGCTGCCAGCGTGTCCGGTGTACGCCATTCGCGTCGCGTTCGCGGGCTAGGGTGGGGGCGAGTACGGCGCGGTGATCGCGCTAACCGGATCGTCGGAGGGACATAGCCGTGGAGGTCAAGATCGGCGTGCAGCACGCACCCCGGGAGATCGTGCTGGAGAGCGGCCTGAGCGCCGACGAGCTTGAGAGCATCGTCGCCGACGCACTGTCCGGCAAGACGCAGCTGCTCAGCCTCACCGACGTCAAGGGCCGCAAGGTCCTGGTGCCGGCCGACCGCCTGTCGTACGTCGACCTGGGCGAGCCCAGCAGCCGCAAGGTGGGCTTCGGCGCGCTCTGAGGAGCGAAGAGAACCTAACGGAACGGCCCGGTGGTTGACCCCACCGGGCCGTTTCTGTGTCTTCCGCTTCGGGTAGGAGGGCTGTGACCTGGTTTGCCCTGACCTGTGGGAGGGACCTCATCATGCTGCTGGAAGCGCTCGGCTCGGCTCTGCTCGGTCTCGCCTTGGCCGCGGGCGCTCTCAGACTGCTCCCGAGGCGCCTGCCCTCGTCCCGGTCCGTGCTGGTCAGCGGGGTACTGGGGGCGCTGTTCGGCTCGTACCTCACGCACTACGCGCTGGGCCCGGGACACTCCACGCCGACCGCGACCTTCCTCGGTGGCGTGCTGGTGTCGGCGGTCGTCCTGTCCCTGCTGCTCCGGCCCGCCGGCCGGCCCGGCAGGCGGTCCCGCCGGACTCCGTTTTCGGTTCCGACGGGCTGAGCGGCGGCGCTCGTGACGGTGGCCCCGGAGCGCGATCGCGCTCCGGGGCCACCGGTCGTACGGCGTGGCGCGGCGGTCAGGCCGCGAGACCCAGGGCCGCCATGCGCTTGGTGTGCGCCTTGGTGATCCGGGCGAACATCTCGCCGACGGCCGCGAGGTCGAAGCCCGCCGCCATTCCGTCGACGCCGCCGACGAGCATGGTCGAGAGCGCGTCGCGCTCGGCGACCACGCGCTGCGCCTGCGACAGCGCCTCGCCCATCAGGCGCCGGGCCCACAGCGCGAGCCGGCCGCCGCAGCGCGGGTCGGCCTCGATCGCCGCGCGCACCTTCTCCACCGCGAAACCGCCGTGGCCGGTGTCGTCGAGCACCGCGAGCACCAGGGCGCGGGTGTCGGTGTCCAGGTGGGTGGCGACCTCGCGGTAGAAGTCACTGGCGATGGAATCGCCGACGTAGGCCTTGACCAGGCCCTCCAACCAGTCCGACGGCGCGGTCTGGCGGTGGAAGTCGTCGACGCCCTTCGCGAAGGGTTCCATGGCACCGGTCGGCTCGACGTCGATCTGCGCGAGCCGGTTCCGCAGCCGCTCGAAGTGGTGGAATTCGGCGGACGCCATCTTCGCCAGCTCGGCCTTGTCGTCGAGGGTGGGCGCGAGCTTCGCGTCCTCCGCGAGTCGCTCGAAAGCGGCGAGTTCTCCGTACGCGAGGGCGCCGAGGAGGTCCACGACGGCCGCCCGGTACTGCGGCGAGGCGGCGGCCTCGGACCAGTTCTGGGCGGCGATCCCGGCGGACGCGCCGGGGCCGTCGGCTCCGGCGGGCGATGCGTTTTCTACGGTCGACATGCACCGCACAATAGCCCGCTCGGACCCCGCCGGAACCACGTGGCCGCCGCACGGGAACCGGCCCCCGCGGCGCGCCCGCCACCTGCGCGTCGGTGTCGACCTGGTGAATTCACCCGACACAGCTGCGCGATTCCGGGGTACAGTGGTATTGCGCCTGCCGAACACTCGGCGGGCCGTCCCAATGAGGATGCCCGGTCGGTGGCCCGATCGGCTCCAACCCCGACCGCCCTCGGCGTGGTGTGTGCGTTCATGCGCATCGCCCACGAGGGGCCCCCTCAGCGGCATGAGCGCTTGAGCGAAGGCCCGTGGTCCCGCGCAGCTTCCGTACACAGCAGTACTGCAAGCCTGGCACGGTACGACCCCCTTCGCCGCCTCGGGCCGCGTCTCACAGAAGAGGCAGCACCCTGACTACGTTCCGAGACCTCGGGATCTTCCCCGAGACGGCCGAAGCCCTTGAGGCCGTCGGCATTGTGTCCCCCTTCCCGATCCAGGAGATGACCCTCCCCGTCGCCCTCACCGGCACGGACGTCATCGGCCAGGCCAAGACCGGTACCGGCAAGACGCTCGGTTTCGGCCTTCCCCTGCTGGAGCGGGTCGTCGTTCCCGCCGACGTCGAGGTCGGCCGGTCCAGGCCGGACGAGCTGACCGACGCGCCGCAGGCCCTCGTGGTGGTTCCGACCCGCGAGCTGTGCACCCAGGTGACCAACGACCTGCTGACCGCGGGCAAGGTCCGCAACGTCCGCGTCCTCGCCATATACGGCGGTCGCGCGTACGAGCCGCAGGTCGAGGCGCTCAAGAAGGGCGTCGACATCATCGTCGGCACCCCGGGCCGCCTGCTGGACCTGGCCGGGCAGAAGAAGCTCGACCTGTCGCACATCAAGGCGCTCGTCCTGGACGAGGCCGACGAGATGCTCGACCTGGGCTTCCTGCCCGACGTCGAGCGGATCATGAGCTACCTGCCGCCGAAGCGCCAGACCATGCTGTTCTCGGCGACCATGCCGGGCGCGGTCATCGGCCTGGCCCGCCGGTACATGACGCAGCCGACGCACATCCGCGCCGTCTCCGAGGACGGTGAGGGCGCGACCGTCGCCAACACCGCGCAGCACGTCTTCCGCGCGCACAACATGGACAAGCCGGAGCTGGTCTCCCGCATCCTGCAGGCCGAGGGCCGCGGGCTCGCGATGATCTTCTGCCGCACCAAGCGCACCGCGGCCGACATCGCCGAGCAGCTGGAGAAGCGCGGCTTCGCCTCCGGCGCCGTCCACGGCGACCTGGGCCAGGGCGCGCGCGAGCAGGCGCTGCGCGCGTTCCGCAACGGCAAGGTCGACGTCCTGGTCTGCACCGACGTCGCCGCCCGCGGCATCGACGTCGAGGGCGTCACCCACGTCATCAACTACCAGACGCCCGAGGACGAGAAGACCTTCCTCCACCGCGTCGGCCGCACCGGCCGCGCGGGCAAGAAGGGCATCGCCGTCACCCTGGTCGACTGGGACGACATCCCGCGCTGGCAGCTGATCAACAAGGCGCTGGAGCTGGACTTCCACGACCCGGTCGAGACGTACTCCACGTCTCCGCACCTGTTCGAGGAGATGAACATCCCCGCCGGCACGACGGGCGTCCTGCCGCGCTCCGAGCGCGTGCGGGCCGGCCTGAAGGCCGAGAACGTCGAGGACCTGGGCGAGACCGGCGGCCGCGGTGGCCGAGGCGGCCGCGGCCCGGCCGCGACCGCCGCTCCGGTGACCGAGGAGCGTCCCGAGCGGACCCGTACGCCGCGTCAGCGCCGCCGCACCCGCGGCGGTGCCGAGCACGCCGAGGGCGCCGTGGCCGTGGACTCCGGGGCCGTGGCCGCTCCGGTCGCCGAGGCGGCTCCGGCCGCCGTGGCCGCTCCCGTCGCCGAGGCCCCGCAGGCCCCGGCCGCCGACGAGCCGCGCAGGCCGCGCCGCCGCCGGACCCGTGGCTCGGCGCCCGCCGCCGCGCCCACGTCGTCCACCGTGGCCGGTCTCGAACCGCTCGCTCCGTTCGTCCCGGCCGCGCCGGAGCCGGACTTCCAGATGGCCCCGCTCGTCGAGCCGGCCCCGGTCCGCCGGGCCCGCCCGCCGCGCAGCTCGGCGCCGGCGTCCCGTACGCCCGCCAGGTCGGCCTCCAGGACCGTCGCCAAGGCCGCCGTGGTCGAGGCGCCCGCCGCCCCGGTCGACGCCCCCGTGGCCGTCGCGGTGGCCGAGGAGGCTCCGGTCAAGCCGAAGCGCACCCGGACCCGCAAGGCCGCGGAAGCCGCTCCGGCCGCCGAAGCCGTCGTCGCGGCCCCGGACGCGGTCGCGGTGGCCGATGAGGCTCCCGTGAAGCCGAAGCGCACCCGGACCCGCAAGGCCGCCGAGGCCGCTCCGGCCGCCGACGCCGCCGTGCCGGCCCCCGAGGACGCTCCGGTCAAGCCGAAGCGCACCCGGACCCGCAAGGCCGCCGCCGCCCCCGAGGCGTAAGGCACCCGCTCCACCGGCCGGCCCCGTCCCCCGCTCCAGGGGGGACGGGGCCGTTCCCGTATCCGGGCCCCCCGCGGCCCGACGACCCCGGGACGGCCTGGCGGAGCAGCCGGGCGAGCGGCCGGGCGGGGGCGGGTACGGGCCGGTAACCTCTGGCCATGAGCAAGCCGCCGCGCCTCACCCTGCCGCCCCGCGCCCGCGCCCGGTCCCTGAGCACCGGCCGCGGCGCCTTCGCCGTGCACGAGGCGGGTGAGCCACTGCGCGGCACCGCCCTGCTGGTCCCCGGGTTCACCGGGAGCAAGGAGGACTTCATCGGGGTGCTGGACCCGCTCGCGAGCGCCGGGTACCGGGTCGTCGCGGTGGACGGGCGCGGGCAGTACGAGAGCGCCGGGCCGCGCGACGAGGCCGCCTACACCCTGTCCGAGCTGGGACGGGACCTACTGGCCCAGGCGGCCGCCCTGGGCGCCGCCGAGCGCCCGGTGCACCTGGTCGGCCATTCGCTGGGCGGGCTGATCGCGCGCGAGGCCGTGCTGCGCGACGCCTCCCCCTTCGCCTCGCTCACCTTGATGAGCAGCGGGCCCGCCGCCATCGACCCGGTCCAGCAGGACCGTACGAAGCTGCTGGTGGCGGCGCTGGAGATGCTGCGGGACGACATGCCCGCCGTATGGGCGGCCATGCGCGCCCAGGACCCCGAAGGCGCCGCGCCGGACGCCGTCGAGCTGACGGAGTTCCTGCGGGAGCGCTGGCTGGCGACCGTGCCGGAGCAGCTCATCGCGACCGGGCGGATCCTGATCTCCGAGCCCGACCGGGTGGCGGAGCTGGCCGCGGTGGCGCTGCCGAAGCTGGTGCTGTCGGGGGCCGTGGACTACGCGTGGCCGGTGCCGTGGCTGGACGCGATGGCCGTGCGGCTGGCGGCCCGGCGGGCGCTGATCGCGGGGACCGAGCACTCCCCCGCCGCGGAGGATCCGGCGGCCACCGCCCGGGCGCTGAGCGCCTTCTGGGCAGAGTTCGACGGGTCAATCCTTAGCAAGTGAAAAAATTTCCTTAGCGTAGGGAATGTTTGCCTCCTACACTTCGTTGGAACACATGCAAGGAGATCACCGACGAAGGGAGAAGCCGATGCGCTTCGAGATTCTGCGCCTGGACGACGTCTACGGAAGTGCCGTGGACAGCACCGTCGTGGACGCGGCCTCCGTCAACCGGATCGTGCAGCAGGCCGCGTCCATCGGCCAGCGCATCCTCATCCGGCCGTTCGAGTCCGCGGCCTCCTGACGGCGAACACACCGCCGCACCCGCACGACGCCCCCGCACCGTGACCGGTCCGGGGGCGTTCGCATGTGCGGTGCGCGAGCGGGCGGGACCGCCCGCACCGCGGCTCAGGCGTTGTGGACCACCTGGAGCACGCCGTTGATGATCTGCTGGACCGCGATCGCGGAGAGCATCATGCCCGCCAGCCGGGTCACCAGCACCACGCCGCCGTCCTTGATGACGCGGATGATCACCAGCGAGTAGCGCATGGTGATCCACAGCACCACGTGCATCGCGATGATCGCGGACCAGACGGACACCTGCCCGCTGAACCCGTCGGCCTTCTGCACCGCCAGGATCACCGAGACGATCGCGCCCGGCCCGGCCAGCAGCGGCATGCCCAGCGGCACCAGGGCGACGTTGACGTCCTTGGTCTGCTTCGGCTCGTCGGTCTTGCCGGTCAGCAGGTCGAGGGCGATCAGCAGGAGCAGCAGACCGCCCGCGATCATCAGCGCGGGCACCGACACGTGCAGGTAGTCGAGGATCTGCTGACCGCAGATGCCGAAGACGGCGATCACGCCGAAGGCGACGCACACCGCCTGCCAGGCCATCCGGCGCTGCACCTTGGCGGGGCGGCCGGAGGTCAGCGCCAGGAAGATCGGCGTGATCCCGGGGGGATCCATGATGACGAAGAGGGTGAGGAAGAGGGAGCCGAAGACGGCGAGATCGAACACAGTGATGCCTTGCGCCTTGCAGGAGAAGAGGGGTGTGAGGGGGTGTGGGGCGTACGCGGGCGCGCGGGACCGGTCTCACGGCCGGGGAGGTCCGGAGAGCGGAGAGCGCGCGGCAGGCGTACGGGGGCGCTTACGCGCCGGTGCGGCCGCGTCCGCCCGCGCCGGGCACGGGGAACGCCCCGGTCGCCCGGCGGGTGATCTCGCCGTAGATCTCGGGATCGGTCGTGTACTCCCCGAGACCACAGGTCTTGCGGCTGCCGTGGTAGTCGCTGGAGCCCGTCGTCAGCAGGCCCAGCTCGCCCGCGAGGCCGCGCAGCCGCGCGCGCGTGGCGGGGTCGTGGTCCATGTGGTCGACCTCGACGCCGTCCAGGCCCGCGGCCGCCAGCTCGGCTATCGCGCTCTCCGGCACGCACCGGCCGCGCTTGACGGCGAGCGGGTGGGCGAGGACGGTGACCCCGCCGGCCGCCTTGACCAGCCGGACCGCCTCGAAGGGGTCCAGCTCGTGCTTCCCGGCGTACGCGCGGCCGCCGTCGGCCAGCCACTGCGGGGTGAAGGCGTCCGAGACACTGGCCACGACGCCCGCCTCCACCATCGCCGCGGCGATGTGCGGGCGGCCGACCGAGCCGTCGCCCGCGATCCGGGCCACCTGGTCCCAGCTGACGGGGACCCCGAGGTCCCGGAGCTTGCCGACCATCGTCCGCGCGCGCGGCACCCGGTCGTCCCGTACGAGTTCCCGCTCTCGGAAGAGCTCGGGCTCGGCCGGGTCGAAGAGGTACGCCAGCATGTGCAGCCCGACGCCGTCGAGCCGGCAGGACAGCTCGGCGCCGGTGACCAGGGTGAGCCCGGCCGGCACCGCCGCGATCGCCTCGGCGTAGCCGCCGACGGTGTCGTGGTCGGTCAGCGCGACGACGTCCAGCCCGGCGGCGGCCGCGTTGCGGACCAGCTCGGCGGGGGTGTCCGTACCGTCGGATGCCGTGGAGTGGGCGTGCAGGTCGATGCGCACGGCAGGGCTCCAGGGATCGGACGGACGGGGGGCACCCCAGGATAACCGGGCCGGGGGTCCTGTTCTGGCCAAGGCTTGACGGGCGTGGGTACGGGCGCGGCGCGCGGCGCAGGACGGGCGCGCGCCGACGGGCCGGGCGGCTCAGCCGGCTCCCGTCGCTCCGGCGGCCCCGCCCGTCCCGCCCAGGATCCGGGGGCTCAGCGCCCCGCAAGGCACGAGTTCCACCTCGGCGCCCGCGTCGCGCAGATCGGTCAGCACCAGTTCGTCGTACATCAGCAGTCCGGACTGCTCGGGCCACACGATGGCCCACAGCCACAGTCCGCGCGCCTCGCCCGCGAAGACGGCCCGGTCGTCCGGCGCGCCGGTGACGTGCCACATCGGGGTCGGCCGCCCCGCGGCCACCACCTTGGCGTGCGGCGGAGCCGATACGTTCATGAAGGGGCCCGGGTCGGGCCCGTCGATGCCCGCGTACCGCGCGCCCAGGCCCACGCCCAGCTCCTCGGCGACCAGCAGCAGCTCACCCATGCCGCCCAGCGGGCCCGGCCCGGAGCACGCGACGGCGCTGGCCCGCCCTCCGCTACGGTCGTCCCCCGCGGCCGCGACCCCGGTGAACAGCCAGCCGACCGGCAGCGGCCACGGCATCCACACCGGCACGTGCGTGCGGTGCACCACGACGCCGAGACCCTCGACGCTGGGCGGGATGACGGGCTGCAGGGGGTGGACGGCGCCGTGCACCGAGCACTGCCAGGAGTCGGCGAAAAGACCGGGCGCCCTGACCCGGGCACCGCATTTCGGGCAACTCGGTTCGCCCCTCATACAGAGCCACGCTCCTCCCCGTCCGCCGCCGCGTCAAGGGACGATCACCCGTCCGGAGTCCATCCCTACCCCCGGTGGCCGCTCCCAGTCCACGGAGTCGGGCGCGTTCAGTCGAGCGGCACCGAGGTACGCCGAGGATCCCGCAGATCCGTGCCGCGCGCGAGCCAGCGCTCCTGGAGCGCGGCCGCGCCGTGCACCCGCTTCCAGGCGGCCTCGTTCGAGGTCATCGGCAGCAGCGGCAGGAACCGCACCGGATCCATCGGCTCCGCCAGCTCCAGGTCCTCCACCAGCCCGCCGGGCTCGGCGACCAGGACGGAGGTGAACGGCGCCCCGGCCCACAGCGGTTCGCCCACGTCCAGCGAGGCCCCCGGCGACACCACGAGCCCCTCGACCTGCGGGGAGGCCCCGAGCACCGCGAGCGGGCGGAGCACCTGGTCGGTCGGGACCACCCCCGCCCGCACGGTCAGGACCAGTTCGGCACGCGGCCCGCGGACCGGGTCCGAGACCACCACGGTCGGGTCGCCCATCGGCTGCGCCGACATGCCGAGGGTCGCGTAGCGCACCAGGTCGCCGTCGGCGAAGCGGAGCACTTCGATGCGGTCGGTGCCGAGGAAGGTGACGGCGGCGCGGGCGTCGGGCTCACCCAGCGCGGTGCGCAGCCGCGCTTCGACAAGTGCCAGAAGATCTGCCATGGAGCGAGCATAGAACTCCTATCGCAGGGGTAAAGGCAGGCTCTTGACCATCCGTCGGCTGTTACTGTGGACCGCTGGCCGGGGCCACACGCAGAAGCGTGGATGCATGCCCGGTGACAGGACTTCCCCCAAGGGGGACCGGCCGGAGGAGGTGGGGCTGCAATGGATCGAAGTCGATCGTGCAGTACCAACCGCTCTTCCACGGGCGCCTCCCGCCCCCTTTGAGCTGAAGAGCGACGGCAGAAACTTTCCTCCCGTCCTGCTTCCTTCCGCCTGCTCGCAGAGGCGGAGGGTCTCCCGTCCGCGTGGCCCGCAGCCGCGCGAAGGAGCCTGCCATGTCGATGCTGCCCTACCTCCGCGCGGCCGTACGTCCCGCGCTGCGCAGGTCCACTCCGGCCCAGTCGGGCTACGACACCACCCGCGACCACACCGCGAGCAGCGCGGTCGTCGACTGCGCCGTGTACCGCGCGGGCCACCGCGACCGGGGCCCCGCCTGCCTGACCCCGCGCGAGGCGATGCGCCGGGTCCGCGAGGACGGCGGTTTCGCCTGGATCGGCCTGCACGAGCCGACCGAGGCCGAGTTCGCGGGGATCGCGGCGACCTTCGGTCTGCACCCGCTGGCCGTGGAGGACGCGGTCCACGCCCACCAGCGGCCGAAGCTGGAGCGCTACGACGACACCCTCTTCACCGTCTTCAAGACCATCCACTACGTCGAGCACGCCGAACTGACCGCCACCAGCGAGGTGGTGGAGACCGGCGAGGTGATGTGCTTCACCGGCCCGGACTTCGTCATCACCGTCCGGCACGGCGGCCAGGGTTCCCTCAAGGGCCTGCGCCACCGCCTCCAGGCCGACCCCGAGCTGCTGGCCAAGGGCCCCTCGGCGGTGCTGCACTCCCTCGCGGACCACGTGGTGGACGGCTACATCGCGGTGGCCTCGGCGGTGCAGGACGACATCGATGAGGTGGAGAGCGAGGTCTTCGCGGCGCCCGCCAAGGGCAGTCCGCGGGGCGCTGACGCGGGGCGGATCTACCAGCTCAAGCGCGAGGTGCTGGAGTTCAAGCGGGCGGTGTCGCCGCTGCTGCGGCCGATGGAACTGCTCAGCGAGCGGCCGATGCGGCTGGTGGACCCGGACATCCAGAAGTACTTCCGCGACGTGGCCGACCACCTGGCGCGGGTGCACGAGCAGGTCATCGGCTTCGACGAACTGCTGAACTCGATCCTCCAGGCGAACCTGGCGCAGGCGACGGTCGCGCAGAACGAGGACATGCGCAAGATCACCTCGTGGGCGGCGATCATCGCCGTGCCGACGATGATCTGCGGGGTGTACGGCATGAACTTCGAGCACATGCCGGAGCTGCACTGGCGCTACGGCTACCCCATGGTGATGGCCGCCATCGCCGCGAGCTGCTTCACCATCCACCGGGCCCTGCGCCGCAACGGCTGGCTGTAGGCCCCTCTGGTACGCCTGGCTACCCTGTGCGCATGACTCTCAGCACGCTCGACCTGGCCCTCGTCGAGGAGGCCACCAAGAAGTCCGGTCTCATCTGGGTCCGGGGCACCGGGCCCGACCGGGCGCTGTGGCACGCCTGGGTGGACGGGGCGGCCCACGTGCTGGGGGACGGGCCCGGCGAGCAGCCCTTTCCCGGGCTCGTGGACGGCGCGGCCGCCGAGGTGACCGTACGCAGCAAGGACAAGGGGGGCCGGCTGGTCGCCTGGACGGCCCGGGTCACCGAGCTGGCGCCGCACGGCGCGCCCTGGGAGGCGGCGGTGGCCGAGCTGAAGGGCAAGCGGCTCAACGCGCCCGACGCGGAGCTGATGACCGAGCGCTGGGCGCGCGAGTGCCGGCTGCTGCGGCTGGAGCCGGTGGCGGCGACCACGACCGGGCTGCCGGACGGCTCGCTCGCCGCGCGCCCGCTGCCGACCCCGGCCATCACCCGCGAGCCCGCCCCGGCGGCGCTGCCGAGGCTGCTGCTCAAGCGCAAGAAGGCGCGGGGCTAGCGGGCAGGCCGGCGCTCCCGGGCTCAGCCGCTGCCGGGGTCCGCTCCCTGGCCGCCCGAGTCGCTGCCGTCGTCCCCGCCGCCGCTCCTGCTCGGGCTCGGGCCCGGGCTCTTGCCGGAGCCGGTGCCGGTGCCCTTGGTGGTCGGCAGCTGGGACCCGTAGTCCACGATCTGGTCCTGGGCCGGGGCGGCCAGCGGGAACTGCTGGCCCCACTCGGTCAGTTCCACGCGCCCCGCGCCGCCCGCGCGTTCCATCCGCAGCGGGTACGGGGTGCCCTCCAGGGCGACGGTGAGCTTGCCGCCCTTGCCGCCGTCCGAGGTGACGAGGACCGCCCGGGCGGCGCCGACCTTCGTGTAGTCGGCGCCCTTGGCGAGCTTGCCGTCCAGGCCGAGCAGGCCGTCCAGCAGGACGTGCATGTCGGTGAACCCGCGGAACTGCTTGTACGAGGGGTCCGCCGCGGGCACCTTCACGAACTTGTCGCCGAGCTTCCCGGCCGCCTCCGACTGCCCCCAGAAGGCCGCGTCGGCCTTCAGGTAGAGCTGCTCGCCCACGCGCAGCAGCCGGAAGGTGTTGTCCTTCGACTTCACCTCACCGGAGCCGCCGTCCGACTTCAGCCGCATGTCGAGCGTGAAGGACTTGCCGCCGGTGACCAGGGTCCCGGACAGGTGCACCGAAGCCGCCGCGGTGGCGGCCGCGCGGGCCTTGGACTCGATGGCCGCCGCGGACAGTTTTCCGACCCCGTTGGTGCCCTTGTCGGGGTCCTCCCCGCAGCCCGTGGCGGCGATGGCCAGACCCGCGCAGATGACCCCGATGGCGGAGGCCCGGCGCAGCCGTGCGGCAGGGAAGGTGGCGGTCACGGGCAGGTGCCTCTCGTCGGTCGTCTGCGAGCAGCAGGCAGCGTACCCGCACCCCGTCCGCGGCCCCGGTCCGGGCGGACCGCCCCACCAGGGCGGTTTGTGGCGGCACGGGCTAGCCTGAGGGGCGGCAGGACTCTTGATCGACGCTCTAGGAGGCGCTCGGATGGCGGCAGGCGCCCCACGGATCTTTGTGTCGCACCTGTCGGGCGTACCCGTCTTCGACCCCAACGGCGACCAGGTCGGCCGGGTCCGCGACCTGGTGGCGATGCTGCGCGTGGGCGGACGCCCGCCTCGGCTGCTGGGTCTGGTCGTCGAGGTGGTGAGCCGCCGCCGCATCTTCCTGCCGATGACCCGGGTCACCGGTGTGGAGTCCGGGCAGGTCATCACGACCGGCGTCATCAACATGCGGCGCTTCGAGCAGCGCCCCACCGAGCGGCTCGTCCTCGGCGAACTGCTGGACCGCCGGGTGCGGCTCGTGCAGGACGGCGAGGAGGTCACCGTGCTGGACGTGGCCATCCAGCAGCTCCCGGCGCGCCGCGACTGGGAGATCAACAAGATCTTCGTGCGCAAGGGCAAGGTGGGCGCGCTGCGCCGCCGCGGCGAGACGCTGACCGTGGACTGGTCGGCGGTCACCGGCTTCTCGCTGGAGGAGGACGGGCAGGGCGCCGAGAACCTGGTCGCCACCTTCGAGACGATGCGCCCCGCCGACCTGGCGAACGTGCTGCACCACCTGACGCCCAAACGGCGCGCCGAGGTGGCCAACGCCCTCGACGACGACCGGCTCGCGGACGTGCTGGAGGAGCTGCCCGAGGACGACCAGGTGGAGATCCTCGGCAAGCTCAAGGAGGAGCGCGCCGCGGACGTGCTGGAGGCGATGGACCCGGACGACGCGGCCGACCTGCTCTCCGAGCTGCCGGAGGACGACAAGGAGCGGCTGCTGACCCTGATGCGGCCGGACGACGCGGCCGACGTGCGGCGCCTGCTGTCCTACGAGGAGCGCACGGCGGGCGGTCTGATGACCACCGAGCCGATCGTGCTGCGGCCGGACGCCACCGTCGCGGACGCGCTGGCACGCGTACGGCAGTCGGACCTGTCCCCGGCGCTGGCCGCGCAGGTGTACGTGTGCCGGCCGCCGGACGAGACGCCGACCGGCAAGTACCTGGGCACGGTGCACTTCCAGCGGCTGCTGCGCGACCCGCCGTTCACCCTGGTCAGCTCCCTGGTGGACACGGACCTGCCGCCGCTGCGGCCGGACGCCTCGCTGCCGGTGGTCACCAGTTACCTCGCCGCCTACAACATGGTCGCGGTGCCGGTGGTGGACGAGAGCGGGTCACTGCTCGGCGCGGTGACGGTGGACGACGTACTGGACCACCTGCTGCCGGACGACTGGCGCGAGACGGACTTCCACTCCGAGGAGGCCGGCCGTGGGCGCTGAACGAGGGCGCGAGCCGGGGCGGGAGCGCCGCCGCGAGCGGCAGCGGGAGCGCCGGGACCAGGCCAGGGCGCAGGGGCGCGAACAGGGGCGGGAGCACGGGTTGTCGGACCGGCTGGACGAGGTCGCGGGGCGGGTGCGCGCGGAGCGGGCGGACCGGCACGACCGGGCCGAGCGCGAGGCGCGCGAGGGCCGCGCCGAGCGGGTGAAGGCCGGCCAGTCGACCGGTTCGAGCGCGCTGACGCGCTCGCGCGTGCGCCTGGACCTGCCGCGGCCGGCCCGGCGGCGGCTGCTCCCCGAGTACGACCCGGAGGCGTTCGGGCGGCTGTCGGAGCGGGTGGCGCGCTTCCTCGGCACGGGCCGGTTCATCGTCTGGATGACGATCGTCATCATCGCCTGGGTGCTGTGGAACATCTTCGCGCCCGACCCGTGGCGGTTCGACCAGTACCCGTTCATCTTCCTGACCCTGATGCTGTCCCTCCAGGCCTCGTACGCCGCTCCGCTGATCCTGCTCGCGCAGAACCGGCAGGACGACCGGGACCGGGTCAACCTGGAGCAGGACCGCAAGCAGAACGAGCGTTCCATCGCGGACACGGAGTACCTGACGCGGGAGATCGCGGCACTGCGGATGGGCCTCGGGGAGGTCGCGACGCGCGACTGGATCAGGTCGGAGTTCCAGGATCTGATCAAGGAGATGGACGAGCGCAGGCTCTTCCCCGCCGAACGTGACGAAGGCGACCGCTGACGGGCTTACCGGGGGCGTGCCGGCGCGCCGTACCATCGGGGCATGGCTACCGACACAAGCTCCGCCGCCGACGCCGCCGTGCCCGGGCAGGACGCGATCCTGGACGCGCTGGCGACGGTGAACGACCCCGAGATCCACCGGCCGATCACCGAACTCGGCATGGTCAAATCGGTGGAGGTCGGCGACGGAGGAGCGGTCGCCGTCACCGTCTACCTCACGGTGTCGGGCTGCCCCATGCGCGAGACCATCACCAAGAACGTCACCGAGGCCGTCGAGCGGGTCGCGGGCGTCACCTCGGTCGCCGTCACGCTGGACGTGATGAGCGACGAGCAGCGCAAGGACCTGGCGAGCAGCCTGCGCGGCGGCACCGCCGAGCGCGAGGTGCCCTTCGCCCAGCCCGGCTCGCTGACCCGCGTCTACGCGGTCGCGTCCGGCAAGGGCGGCGTCGGCAAGTCCTCCGTCACGGTCAACCTCGCCGCGGCGATGGCGGCCGACGGCCTGAAGGTCGGCGTCGTGGACGCGGACATCTACGGCCACAGCGTGCCGCGCATGCTGGGCGTCGAGGGCAAGCCGACCCAGGTCGAGAACATGATCATGCCGCCGTCCGCGCACGGCGTGAAGGTGATCTCCATCGGCATGTTCACCCCGGGCAACGCGCCCGTGGTGTGGCGCGGCCCGATGCTGCACCGGGCGCTCCAGCAGTTCCTGGCGGACGTGTACTGGGGCGACCTGGACGTGCTGCTGCTCGACCTGCCGCCGGGCACCGGTGACATCGCGATCTCGGTGGCGCAGCTGGTGCCGAACGCCGAGATCCTGGTCGTCACCACCCCGCAGCAGGCCGCCGCCGAGGTGGCCGAGCGGGCCGGCTCGATCGCCGTACAGACCCACCAGAAGATCGTCGGCGTCGTCGAGAACATGTCCGGGCTGCCCTGCCCGCACTGCGACGAGATGGTCGACGTGTTCGGCACGGGCGGTGGCCAGCTGGTCGCCGACGGGCTGACCAAGACGGTCGGCTCCACGGTGCCGGTGCTGGGCCAGATCCCGATCGACGTGCGCCTGCGCGAGGGCGGCGACAACGGCACGCCGGTGGTCCTGTCCGACCCGGACTCGGCCGCGGGCGCGGCGCTGCGCTCGATCGCGGGCAAGCTCGGCGGCCGGGCGCGCGGCCTGGCGGGGATGTCCCTGGGGATCACCCCGCGGAACAAGTTCTAGTCGCCCGCAGGGGCACGCGCGAAGGGCGCCACCGGTCCGGTGGCGCCCTTCGCGCGTCGCGCGCGGACCACGCGTGCGGACTACGCGTACGGGCCACGCTCATGCGTACGGGTCTCGCGGCGGGGTGGTTGCGCTGCGGGGCTACTCGTACGTGCCCAGGTCCCCGATGACCGAGAAGCCGAGGCCGTAGGCGCTCATCCCCCGTCCGTACGCGCCCAGATGGACGCCGCCGGGGGTGGAGCCGGCCAGCACCCAGCCGAACTCGGACTCGCGGTAGTGGAAGGGCGTCGGCTCCCCGTCGACCGGCAGCGACAGCGTGGACCAGTCCTCGCCGCCGAGGTCGTCGGCCAGCTCCCAGGCGGCCTCGGTCTGCTGGTCCAGCCAGTCGCTGCGCAGACTGTGGTCCATCTGGCCGGGCCAGGTGAAGGCCAGCAGCCCCGAACCGGCCAGCCAGGCGGCGGAGGAGACCGAGGTGGCCTCCAGCACCCCGGTGCCGTCGGCACTGCGGCGCAGCGGGTTGCTCGCGACGGTGACGACCACCGCGAAGCGTTCCTTCTCGCCGGTCGCGATCTCGCCGCGCACCGAGGGCTCGTCGCCATGGCCGGTGGAGCCGTGCTCCACGGTGCCGTCGGCGGCCGTACCCACCTGCATGAGCCAGCGGGGGCCGGTGAAGGCGGCGTCCAGCCCGTACCAGGGGAAGGAGGCCCGCCGGTAGCCCTCGGCGGTCCGGCGGGCGCCGGGGACGGGCGTGGGGGGCGCGGAGGGGTCCTGTGGGGCCTGTGCGGCCTCGGGGTCCTGCGCGGCCTGCGCGGCCTGCGCAGCGGCCTCGGCGTCGGATTCCGGGGCGGCCGGTGGCGCGGTCGGCGCCTCGGCGGGCTGCGCCCCTACCCGGCTACTGCTCGTCGTCTCCATCGTGCGGCCTCTCGTTCCGTGGGACCCGGAACGGCCCGCCCCCCTCGGGCGTCCTGCGTCCGGACAGATGGAGAGGATAGCCATCCGACCCCGCGACACCCGGCAGGCAGCGGTCTCAGGCGGGTCAGGTGGCGTCGGCGTCGAAGGGCGCGCGCTGGTCCGGCGCGGGCGGCACGACCCGCTTCACCAGGTCGGTCTTGCCGGCCGGGGGCACGCTGCCGGTGGCCGGACCGGCCGGCTCAACGCCGGGGACGGGCTCCGGCTCCTTGCCGTTGACGGCGTCCGTGACGTCGTGGAGCTCCTTGCGCAGGTCGAAGCTGCTCCGGATCTCCTTGAGGTCCTCGTTCTCGGCCAGCTGCTTGCGGATGAAGGTCTTCGGGTTCAGGTCCTCGAACTCGAAGTCCTTGAACTCCGGGCCGAGTTCGGAGCGGATGTCCTGCTTGGCGCTGTCCGAGAACGCGCGGATCTTCCGGATCACCCCGGACACGTCCTGGATCACCTTCGGGAGCTTCTCCGGACCGAAGATGAGGATGGCCAGGACCACGATCGTGACCAGCTCGAGTGCGCCTATGTCGTTGAACACGTTGCCGCTCCTCGGCTGTCATCCTGCGGGCCTGGACAACGGTACCCGGCCGCCTGCGCGGGCCGACACCTCGCTCCCGGTTTCGTCCGCCGGTCATCCACTGTTCGCCGAACCCAGTACGAGTTCCAGCGTGCGCTCCCTGCCGTCGCGCAGCACGGTCAGGCCGAGCGGATCACCCGGCCGGTGGGCCCTGACCTTGATGATCAGCTCGTCGCCGCCGTGCACCCGCCGTCCGTCGACCTTGGTGATCACGTCGCCGGGCCTGATCCCGGCGCGGGCCGCCGGGCTGCCCGGCGGGACGGCCGGCTTGCCCTCGGCCCCCTTGTCCCCGACCCGGGCTCCGTCGCCCGTGTACTGCATGTCCAGGGTGACGCCGATGACCGGGTGGGTCGCGCGGCCCGTGCGCATGATCTCCTCCGCCACCCGCTTGGCCTGGTTGACGGGGATGGCGAAGCCGAGGCCGATGCTGCCGCTCTGGCGGGCGGGGTCCTTCTCGCCCTGCTCCTGGTCCGCTCCACGGATGGCGCTGTTGATGCCGATCACCCGGCCCTGGCCGTCGAGCAGCGGGCCGCCGGAGTTGCCGGGGTTGATGGGCGCGTCGGTCTGGAGGGCGTCGACGTAGCTGACGTCGCTGCCGTCCCCCTTGTCCCCGCCCGCGGTGATGGGCCGCCCGGTGGCGCTGATGATGCCCGCGGTGACCGTGTTGGACAGGTCGAAGGGGGCCCCGATGGCCACCACCGGGTCGCCGACCTTGACGTTCTCGGAGTTGCCCAGGGCCAGCGGGTGCAGACCGCGCACGCCGTCGACCTTGACCACGGCCAGGTCGTAGCCGCCGTCCCGGCCGACCACCTCGGCGCCGAGGCTCTCGCCGGTGCTGAAGGTGACCGTTATCCGCCGGGCGTCCGCGACCACGTGGTTGTTGGTGAGGATGTGTCCCTGGCCGTCCAGGACGAAGCCGGTACCGGTGCCGTTCCCCGCGCCGCCCGCGACGTGCAGGGTGACCACGCCCGGCAGGGCGGTCGCGGCGATCCCGGCCACGCTTCCGGGGGCCCGGCCCTGGGGCTGGGCCGCCGCCTGCGGCAGCTCCAGCCGTGTACTGCTGCGCCGCTCGGCCCACACCCCGGCCCAGGCCCCGACGCCCCCGGCGAGCAGCGCACTCGCCACGGCCACGACCACCAGCTGCCGCATCCGGATCCCGCCCCGCCGCGGCCCGACGTCCAGCATCTGCAAGGGCGCGGCGGGGGTGCCCCAGGGGTCGTAGCGGGGGGCCACGGGTTCGGGTACGGTCCGGGCCTCCCACTCGGGGGCGGGGGTGGGGGCGGGGGCTTCGAGGCCCTCTACCGAAGGGCCGGTAGCGAGCACACCGGGAGCAGCCACCTCGGGACGGGGTGACTCGGGACCGGGTGACTCGGGACCGGGCGCATGGAGGCCGGGTGCATGGAGGCCGGGTGCATGGAGGCCGGGTGCATGGGAGCCGGGCACATCCGGACGCGGTACCTCGGGACCGGGTGCATGGGGGCCGGGTGCATGGGGGCCGAGCACATCGGGGCCGGGTACGTCGGTCCGCGCATCGGCGGCGGCGGTGACGGCTTCCTCCGACGTCGGCCACGCGGCGGCGGCGCGGGGAGCAGGTACGCGGAGGTCCGCCGCACCCGTCCGGCCGCGGCGGCTCCACCACCGCGGGGCCCTCCGCACCGGAGCCGGATCGGTCGGAGGGTGGGTGTCGGACATGGGCGCTCCCCGCGTGCCTCGGCGCGCGCCCCGCCGGGCGCACCTGACGAGGATTCAACCAGGTCGCCCCACGGCACGGCAGAGGCGGGCGGCCCTGTCACCCCCGTACGCCGCGCCCCACCGGGCGGCGGCGCACCCGGCAGCACGGCGGGCAAGGGCACGGCACGGCACGCGGAGACCGAGGCACGTCAGCACACAGCACACCTCGGGGACCCGTACCCGCCGCACCGGGCATCTCCACCGGCCCACCGCCCGCGTCAGGGCGTCAGCGCGTCAGGGACACCGGGCGAGGCGACAGGTTCGGCGCCACCGGCGGCAGGGGTGGCGCGGTCGGTGCCGAGGGGCTCAGGGCGGCCATCAGCTCGGGGCCCAGGGTCGCGGTCCCGGCCGGCGACCGGGGGCGGTCCCGGATGACCGCGTCCACGACGGACAGCGCACCGCCACTCGCTCCGGGCCGAACGGCCGGGGTGACGCTCGCACCGCCCTCCCCCCGGGCGTTCGGCTCGACCTGGTCCAGCGGCAGCGTGCCGCCGAGCGCGATCGCGGCGAGCGAGACGGCGCCCGCGGCCACGAAGGCGAACCGGCGGCGGGGCTGTCTGCCCACCTCGTGTATCCGGAAGCCCTCCTGCGGACGGGGGCCCTGGAACGCGTACCCGAAGGTGGCGAAGGGATCGGGGGCGTCGGCCCGCGCGGACGCGCCCGGCGGGCCGGGCGGAGCGGCGGAACCGTCGGATCCGCCTCCCGGCAGGCCTTGGAGCCGGGCCAGCAGCCCGGCGGAGAGCGGCGGCGGCGCGCTCTCGACGAAGAGGGTCTTGAGACGGCGCTGCGCATCGGCCTCGGCCTTGCACCGCGGGCAGGTCGCCAGGTGGGCGAGGACGCGCTCGCGCACGTCATGGCTCAGCTCACCGTCCACCAGCGCGGCGAGCCGGTCGCCCAGGTGGTGTTCCGCTGCGGACGGACTGACGCCGCTCACTCGCTTCCGCCCTCTCCCCCCACGAACGGGGCGCCCACGGCCGCTCCTGCCAGCGCACGCTGCTCCGCCCGCGCCTCGGGAGAGCGGTGCTTGAGCGCCTTGCGCAGGTGCGAGCGGCCACGGTGGATCCGGCTGCGGACGGTGCCGAGCTTCACGCCGAGGGTGGCGGCGATCTCCTCGTACGACAGGCCTTCGATGTCGCACAGGACCACGGCGGCGCGGAACTCCGGCGCGAGGGTGTCCAGCGCCTGCTGGACGTCGGCGTCGAAGTGCGTGTCGTGGAGCACCTGCTGCGGATTCGGCTCGCGGCTCGGCAGCCGCTCGGCGGCGTCGTCCCCGAGCGCGTCGAAGCGGATCCGCTGCTTGCGGCGCACCATGTCCAGGAAGAGGTTGGTGGTGATCCGGTGCAGCCAGCCCTCGAAGGTGCCGGGCGTGTACGTCGACAGCGAACGGAACACGCGGACGAAGACTTCCTGGGTGAGGTCCTCGGCGTCGTGCTGGTTGCCCGTCAGTCGGTACGCCAGCCGGTAGACCCGCGCACTGTGCGTGCTGACGATCTCCTCCCAGGAGGGAGGGGTCCACGCCTGCGAGCCCGCATCGGCGGAAAAGGTCGCGGTGGTTGCGGTGGCAGCGGTGTGGAAACGGTCAGCAGTGTTGATCACGGATTTCGGCTCACCCGCCGACCAGAGGAGACGTTTCAGGACGCCTCCACGATCCACAGGCGCAGCCGCACCTCCCCTGTCGGCTCTGGTGGTGTCCAGTGGAGCCCCTACCATAGCCACCCCTCCCGTCAGCTCTGGATAAGCATTTTTGCAGTAACTTTGCACGGGTCGGTGGTCCTTGACCGCCGATCTGCCCGGCGCCGTCCCCTCTATCCCGCCTCTTCCCCTCACAACGCCCGGTCCCATCTGCGGGTTCCCGACGTCAGCGGATACAGTCACCGTTGCGCCAACTATGGGGACAGGAGAGGGTCATTAGCGGCAACCGGCAGACGAGCTGGGCGTTCGCCGACGCGTTTGTCGCCGAGGACGACGCTCTGCGGTGGGCCCGCGACCGGGCGAGGGAAGCGGGCCTGCGCTCGGTTTCCCCCGGCACCGGGGCCGCGCTGCGCCTGCTGGCCGCCACCGCGGACGCCAAGGCGGTCGCGGAGATCGGCACCGGCACCGGTGTCTCCGGCATCCACCTCCTCCACGGCCTGCGCCCCGACGGGGTGCTGACCACCGTCGACCCGGAACCCGACCGGCAGGCCTTCGCCCGCCAGGCCTTCCGGGCCGCGGGCTTCGCGGGCAACCGGGCTCGCTTCATCCCCGGCCGGGCCCTGGACGTCCTGCCGCGGCTCGCCGACGGCGGGTACGACCTGGTCTTCTGCGACGGGGATCCGGCCGAGTCCCTCGACTACCTCGCTGAATCGTTGCGCCTGCTGCGTCCGGGTGGGCTCGTGTGCTTCGAGGGCGTCTTCTCGGACGGCCGTACGGTCGACTCCGCGGCCCAGCCGGTGGAGGTGCTGCGGGTGCGCGAGCTGCTGCGCACGGTCCGCGAGAGCCCCGCCCTGGAGTCCGCGCTGCTGCCGGTGGGCGACGGCCTGCTGTGCGCCGTACGCCGCTGACCCGAACGGTCCGCCGGGGCGGTCCGGCGCGCGCCCGGACATGCCGCTGCCCCACCCGTCATGATCACGGGCGGGGCAGCGGCGACATCAGGAAAAACAGAACTACAGACAACGCGGGCGCGTCAGCCGACGACCTTCTTGAGGGCGTCACCGAGGGCGCCGGCCTCGTCCGGGGTCAGCTCGACGACAAGCCGACCGCCGCCTTCAAGCGGAACGCGCATGACAATGCCCCGCCCCTCCTTGGTGACCTCGAGCGGGCCGTCGCCCGTCCGCGGCTTCATGGCCGCCATGCTCGTTCCCCTTCCTGAATCCAGCTCATCGTCAGCCGACGGCCCCATTCAGGCGCCTAATACCCGGCATCGAACACATTGCTTCCCGCCATTATCCCGCATGTCAGGACCCGATGACCAACATCAGCCGGGAACGCTTGTGCAACGCGCTCGGCCAAAACCACTCATTTCGGCGATCCGCCTGCGATACTTCGCCCCCGCCCGGCCCCCCGGGCACCCGGTTTGTTTGACCTACATCACATACCCGGCGCCCCCCGCGGTCCGCCATGCTGGGGACTTCTGCCCGCGACGAAGGGGGACCCCCGCCATGTCCGACAGCGTGCTCTACGAAGTGACCGACGGACTCGCGACGATCACGATCAACCGTCCCGACGCGATGAACGCCATGAACACCGAGGCGAAGGTCGCGCTGCGGGACGCCGTTCTCGCCGCCGCGGAGGACTCCGGGGTACGGGCCGTCCTGCTGACGGCGGCCGGGGGGCGGGCGTTCTGCGTCGGCCAGGACCTGAAGGAGCACGTCGGGTACCTGGCGGCGGACCGCGAGAACGGCTCCTCGCTGACGATGAGCACCGTCTCGGAGCACTACAACCCGATCGTGCGGGCGCTGACCACCATGGCGAAGCCGGTGGTGGCCGGGGTGAACGGGGTGGCGGCCGGGGCGGGCTTCGGCTTCGCGCTGGCGGCCGACTTCCGGATCGTGGCCGACACCGCGTCCTTCAACACCTCCTTCGCCGGGGTCGCGCTGACCGCCGATTCCGGGGTCTCCTGGACCCTGCCCCGGCTGATCGGGCAGTCGCGCGCGGCCGACCTGCTGCTGTTCCCCCGTTCGGTGCCGGCCCAGGAGGCGTACGAGCTGGGGATCGCGAACCGGATCGTCCCGGCGGAGTCCCTGGCCGCCGAGGCGGTCGCGGTGGCGCGGGCGCTGGCGGCGGGGCCGACGGTGGCCTACGCGGCACTGAAGGAGTCCCTGGCGTACGGGGCCTCCCACGGGCTGGCCGAGGCCTTGGAGAAGGAGGACGCCCTCCAGACCCGTGCCGGTGCCTCCGCCGACCACGGCATCGCGGTCTCCGCCTTCCTCGCGAAGCAGCCCCCCACCTACCTGGGCCGCTGACCCCCGGCCCGGGGGCCGCCCACACCCTCCGGGCCCGCCACCGGCACCCGGGGCCGCGGCCCCGGGGAGCGCTCCGGGTGGGGCCCGTACCGGCAACGCCCGACGACCGCCCGCGGCCGGTCCGCCCTCCGGGGGCGCCTCAAACGCCGGCGAGGCTGAGACGGCCCCCGGCCGCGTACCGGCAATGCCCGACGACCGCCCGCGGCCAGTCCGTCCTCCGGAGGCGCCTCAAACGCCGGCGAGGCTGGGATGGCCCCCGGACCGGGCAGGAAAGACAGCGCTTTCGCGTCCGGCGGTGGTGGAGCAATTCCAGCCCCGCCGGCGTTTGAGGCGCCCCCGGAGGGGACGGCACGGGACCCCGGGCGCAGCAGCGCCGCCCGGCAGGGGCAGACCTCTCCACATCCAGCCCCGCCGGCGTTTGAGGCGCCCCCGGAGGGGATGGTCGCGGGCGGGTGGGGGGCAGGGTCCGCCGGAGGGTGCGGGCCCGCGCGACTGGCCCCGGGGCCCGGGTCGGCTAGCGGGCCGCCGTGCGGGAGACGCAGCTCGCCAGGTGGTCGTCGACCAGGCCGCAGGCCTGCATCAGGGCGTAGGCCGTGGTGGGGCCGACGAAGCGGATGCCGGCGGCTTTGAGGGACTTCGCCAGGGCGGTGGACTCCGGGGTCACCGCCGGGACCTGGGTGGTGCTCAGCGGGGCGGGCCCCGGGCGGGCCGGGGCGTGGGACCAGATCAGGGCGTCCAGGTCACCCGGGGCCCACCCGGCCAGGACCTTCGCGTTCGCCAGCGTCGCCGCGATCTTCGCCCGGTTGCGGATGATCCCCTGGTCCGCCATCAGCCGCTCCGCGTCCGCCTCGCCGAACTCCGCGACCTTGGCGATCTCGAAGTGCGCGAAGGCCGCGCGGAAGCCCTCCCGCCGCCGCAGGATCGTCAGCCAGGACAGCCCGGACTGGAAGGCCTCCAGGCAGAGCCGCTCGTACAGCGCGTCGTCCCCGTGGACCGGACGCCCCCACTCCGTGTCGTGGTAGGCGACGTAGTCCTCGGTCGACAGGGCCCACGGGCAGCGCAGCCGCCCGTCCGGCCCCGGCAGGGCCGCCCCCGGCGCCGGGGTCACCGTTCGTCCTTGGTGAGGTCGGGCCCGGCCGCCGCGGCCGGACGGGCCAGCGCCGCCTCCAGCTCCGCGATCCGCGCGTCCCGCTCGGCCAGTTCCGCGCCGAGGCGCGTCAGTACGTCGTCCACCTCGGCCATGCGGTACCCCCGCGGAGCCACCGGCAGCCGCAGCGCGTCGATGTCCGCCCGGACCACCGGCCGGGTCTCCGGCAGGCCGTCGGCCACGATCTCGGGGTCCACCTCGGGCAGCACCGCGTCGCTGCCGCCGCCGACCACCGCGAGGGTGACCCCGGCGACCACCACGACCAGCGCGATCAGCAAGAACCAGAACACGATCAACTCCCCTGAGAGACTGCGGCCACGGACCCGATCGTGCCATGCGCGCGCCGCGGCCACGCGCGCGCGGCGGCTAAGGTCGCTGGCGGGGCGGCGAGGGCCGCCGGAGGAGGAAACACGGGATGCTGCGACTGGGCAGGCGCGAGTTCGACACCCACGAGCCGGTGATCATGGCGATCGTGAACCGGACCCCGGACTCGTTCTACGACCAGGGCGCCACCTTCCGCGACGAGCCGGCGCTGGACCGGGTGGAGCGGGCGGTCGCCGAGGGCGCGGCCATCATCGACATCGGCGGGGTCAAGGCGGGCCCCGGCGAGCACGTGGACGCGGCCGAGGAGGCCCGTCGCACGGTGGGCTTCGTCGCGGAGGTACGGCGCCGCCACCCGGACGTGGTGATCAGCGTGGACACCTGGCGGCACGAGGTCGGCGAGGCCGTCTGCGCGGCCGGGGCGGACCTGCTGAACGACGCGTGGGGCGGGGTGGACCCGAAGCTCGCGGAGGTCGCGGCCCGCTTCGGCGCGGGGCTGGTCTGCACGCACGCGGGAGGCGTGGAGCCCAGGACCCGGCCGCACCGCACGGCGTACGAGGACGTGATGGCGGACATCCTGCGGGTGACGGTCGGCCTCGCGGAACGGGCGGCCGCGCTGGGCGTGCCGCGCGAGTCGATCATGATCGACCCGGGCCACGACTTCGGCAAGAACACCCGGCACTCGCTGGAGGCCACGCGCCGCCTCGGGGAGATGGCGGAGACCGGCTGGCCGGTGCTGGTGTCCCTGTCCAACAAGGACTTCGTGGGCGAGACCCTCGACAGACCGGTCAAGGAGCGCCTGCTGGGCACCCTGGCCACGACGGCCGTCTCGGCCTGGCTGGGCGCGCAGGTGTACCGGGTCCACGAGGTCGCGGAGACCCGGCAGGTGCTGGAGATGGTGGCGTCCATCCAGGGCCACCGCCCGCCCGCCGTCGCCCGCCGGGGCCTCGCCTGAGGAGGCCGGTCCCCGGCGGGTCCGGGGTTACTTGCCGACTTCCTTGGTCACCAGCGCGATCGCCTCGTCCACGTCGTCCGTGACGTGGAAGAGGTAGAGGTCCCGTTCCGAGGCCTTGCCCTGGGCGATCACGGTGTTCTTCAGCCAGTCGGTCAGCCCGCTCCAGTACGCCGTGCCGAACAGCACGATCGGGAAGCGGGTGATCTTCTGCGTCTGGACCAGAGTCAGCGCCTCGAACAGCTCGTCCAGCGTGCCGAGGCCGCCCGGCAGCACCACGAAGCCCTGGCTGTACTTGACGAACATCGTCTTGCGGACGAAGAAGTACCGGAAGTTCAGCCCGAGGTCGACGTGCTGGTTGAGCCCCTGCTCGAAGGGCAGCTCGATGCCGAGGCCGACCGAGAGCCCGTTGCCCTCGCGGGCGCCCTTGTTGGCGGCCTCCATCGCGCCCGGGCCGCCGCCGGTGATGACCGCGAAGCCCGCGTCGACGAGGGCCCGGCCGATGGCCACGCCCGCCTCGTACTCCGGCGAGTCCACCGGGGTGCGCGCCGAACCGAACACGCTGATCGCGGGCGGCAGCTCCGCGAGGGTGCCGAAGCCCTCGATGAACTCCGACTGGATGCGCAGGACCCGCCAGGGGTCGGTGTGCACCCACTCGGAGGGCCCGGCGGAGTCCAGCAGCCGCTGGTCGGTCGTACTGCCCGCCTGGACCTGGTCCCGCCGGCGCAGTACGGGACCCAGCTGCTGCTCGGCCGGCTTCCTCCGGCCGCTCTCAGGGTTGCCCATGATGTGCTCCCTCCTGCTGATCGTTCGCCTCAGGGTAGGCGCACGGAGGTGACGAGCAGCGGAATTCAGGAGGTCAGCCAGGCGCGGAGTCGTTCCTCGCAGTGCAGGATCGCCTTCGTCTCCACCCGTTCGTCGACCTTGTGGGCCAGCAGGGCGTTCCCCGGGCCGTAGTTGACGGCCGGTACGCCGAGCGCGCTGAAGCGCGACACGTCCGTCCAGCCGAACTTCGGCATGGCGCGCCCGCCGACCGCCGCCATGAACGCGGCCGCCGCCGGGTGGGAGAGGCCGGGCAGCGCTCCGCCGGAGCTGTCGTCGACCACGAACTCCTCGACGGCGCAGTCCGCGAAGACCTCGCGGACGTGCGCGAGCGCATCCGCCTCGCTGCGGTCGGGGGCGTAGCGGAAGTTGACCGTCACGGCGCAGGCGTCGGGGATCACGTTGTTGGCGACGCCGCCCTCGATCCGTACCGCGTTCAGGCCCTCGTGGTACTCCAGGCCGTCGATGACGGGGCGGCGCGGCTCGTACGCCGCCAGCTTCGCCAGGATCGGTCCGGCCGCGTGGATCGCGTTGGAGCCCATCCAGCTGCGCGCGGAGTGGGCGCGTTCGCCGGCGGTGCGCAGGATCACCCGCAGGGTGCCCTGGCAGCCGCCCTCGACCTCCGCGTCGGAGGGCTCCAGCAGGACCGCGAAGTCACCGGTCAGCCAGTCCGGGTGGGCCTCGGCGACCTTGCCCAGGCCGTTGAGGTGGGAGGCGACCTCCTCCTGGTCGTAGAAGACGAAGGTGAGGTCCCGGTTGGGCTCGGGCACGGTCGCCGCGATCCGCAGCTGGACGGCGACGCCGGACTTCATGTCGGTGGTGCCGCAGCCCCACAGGACGCCGTCCGCGTCGAGCCGCGAGGGCACGTTGTCCGCGATCGGCACGGTGTCGAGGTGCCCGGCGAGGACGACGCGCTCCGCCCGGCCGAGGTGGGTGCGGGCCACGACGTTGTTGCCGAAGCGGTCGACGGTGAGGTGCGGCAGACCCCGCAGCGCCAGCTCCACGAGGTCCGCGAGGACCTTCTCGTCGCCGCTCACGGACGGGATGTCGACGAGCCGGGCGGTCAGCTCGGCAGCGTCCAGGGTGAGGTCCAGCTCGGATTCGGACATGGCTCCGACCCTAATGCCCCGGCCCGTCCGGGAGGCCGGGACGTCCGGCCGATGGACGGCCGGGTGGCTCAAGTACGGTGGGCCGCGTGTCCGAGACTCCCCTGAAGACGCCCCGCCCGGGCCGTCGCCGACGCCCGTTCCGGCTGGCCGCGGCGCTGCTCGTGCTGCTCGGGCTCGCCGGTTACTACATAGTCCAGAACGAGTCGACGGGCGGTGACGGCGCCCCGCACTGCACCGTGGTGGCGGCGCCGGCCGGCGCCGGGGGCCGGGGCGGGGGCGCCTCGTACTCGATGAACCTCGAACAGGCCCGGTACGCGGCGACCATCGCGGCGGTCGGCTCGACGAGGAAGGTGCCGGAGCGGGCGGTGACGATCGCGATGGCCACGGCCATGCAGGAGTCCGCGCTGCGCAACCTGGACCACGGCGACCGGGATTCGCTGGGCCTCTTCCAGCAGCGGCCCTCCCAGGGCTGGGGCACCCCGGCGCAGATCATGGATCCGGTGTACTCGGCCGGGATCTTCTACGACCACCTCCTCGACGAGGTGCCGGACTACGCGGACCTCCCGCTGACGGTGGCCGCGCAGAAGGTGCAGCGCAGCGGTTTCCCGGAGGCGTACGCGAAGCACGAGCCGGACGCCGCCCTCCTCGCGGCGGCGTTCACGGGGCGCGCCCCGGGTTCCCTCAGCTGTTCCGGTCCGCTCCCGCAGGAGACGGGGGACGCCGCGCGGGTCACGGCGGAGCTGGTGAAGGTGTTCGGGGCCGGGGTGGCGCCGAAGGCGGGGCCGCCCGCCTCGCCGGTCCGTACGGCGCCGGTGGCCGCCGACGGCTCCGAGGTCACGGTCGCGGTCGCGGGGACGGACCGGGGGGCTCCGGTGGACCGGCGGCGCGGCTGGGAGCTGGCGAGCTGGGCGGTGGCGCACGCCGCCGATCTCGGGGTCCAGCGGGTCTCGTACGACAACAAGGCGTGGATCGCGGGCAAGAACAAGGGGCGGTGGATCGATAAGCCCCCGGGCAAGTCCGGTGACGGCGACGGGCGCAACGCGGGCCCGGACGACGTACGGATCTTCGTCGCGCCGCTGAACCGCTGACCCGCCGCCCCTACGGGCCGCCCCCGCTGAACCGTTCCGCCACCGCCCGGGCACCAGTACGGGCCGTCATCCGTACGGGTTCGCGCCCTGCGGCGTGCGCCGGTGCGCGCGCGGGGCAGAACGCCAGCTCACGGCATGTCCGGTGCGCTTGTCACCGAAGCCGATAAAACGACGCGTTACCAAGCCTTTACCCGTCCGCTCCGCAACTCGGCAGGCCCCCCGAGGTGTTGTGCACGGCGTACTCAGCCCGCACGACGACGCTTAGGAGCACCATGTCCCTCCCCCTGACCCGCCGGATCGCCCGTGCCGCACTGCTGCTCGCAGCCGGAGCGGCGCCCGTGGTCGGCGCGGCCGGCTCGGCGAGTGCCGTGGGCCTGGAGTCCGCACCCCAGCTGGGTTCGCTGACCGCCCTGGACAGCGCGAGCCTCGGACACGCCGTGGACAGCACCGCCCGCCAGGGCGCCGACATGGCCGGCGCCACCGGCGGCAAGGCCGTGGAGTCCGCCGTCCCGGCGGTGGGCGCGGTGAGCGGCAACGCGGCCGCCAAGGGCCTGCCGACCGCCCACGAGAGCGCGACCGGCCTGGCCGGCGCGGCGGGCTCGGTGGCCGGCGACACCGCCGGTGCGGCGGGCAAGAGCGGCCTGCCGACGGACGGGCTCACCGGGAACCTGATGGGCGGCCTGCCCGTGGCCGGTGCCCCCGCCGCCGCGAGCCCGCTGCCCACCGCCGGTCTGCCCGACGCTGCGGCCCCCGCCACCACGCTGCCCGCGTCGCTGCCGACGTCCACGCTGCCGACGGACGGGGTCCCCGGGGCCGCGGCCCTCGCCCCCGTCCAGTCGCTGCCGGTCGGCTCCCTGCCGCTCGGTTCGCTGCCGCTGGGCGGCTGACGCCCGTACGCGGGAGCCGCACGCGGCGCCCGCGGCACGCAGCACGCACGAACGCCGAAGGGGCCGGGAGCACGAACTCCCGGCCCCTTCGGGCTCGTTCGCCCGCGAGGGCTCAGCCGAGGCGCTTGACCGCCGCCGCCACCCGCTCGTCCGTCGCCGTGAACGCGACCCGGACGAAGTCCGCGCCCGCCTCGCCGTAGAAGTCGCCGGGGCAGACCAGGATGCCCAGACCCGCGAGGTAGGCGACCGTCTCCCAGCAGGGCTCGTCGCGGGTCGCCCACAGGTACAGGCTCGCCTCGCTGTGCTCGATCCGGAAGCCGTGCCCGCGCAGCGCCGCGCTCAGCGCCTCGCGGCGGGCGGCGTAGCGGCCGCGCTGCTCCTGGACGTGCGCGTCGTCGCCCAGCGCGACCGCGGCCGCGGCCTGGACCGGCGAGGGCGTCATCATGCCGCCGTGCTTGCGGATCTCCAGCAGCTCGGCGAGCACGTCGGCGTCACCGGCGGCGAAGGCCGCGCGGTATCCCGCCAGGTTGGAGCGCTTGGAGAGGGAGTGGACGGCCACCAGGCCCTCGTACGAGCCGCCGCACACGTCGTCGTGCAGTACGGAGACGGGCTCGGCCTCCCAGCCCAGCTCCAGGTAGCACTCGTCGCTGAAGACCAGGATCCCGTGCTCGCGCGCCCAGGCCACGATCCGGATCAGCTCCTCCTTGGAGAGGACCTTCCCGGTCGGGTTGGACGGGGAGTTCAGCCACAGCAGCCTGAGCCCGGCCGGGTCCAGCTCGGTGGGGTCGTCGTAGACCACCGGCTCGGCGCCGCACAGCCGCGCGCCGACCTCGTACGTCGGGTACGCGAGCCGCGGGTAGGCGACCTTGTCACCGGCGCCCAGGCCCAGCTGGGTCGGCAGCCAGGCCACCAGTTCCTTGGAGCCGACCACCGGCAGCACGTTGCGGTGCTCCGCGTTGCTCGCGCCGAGGCGCCCGCGCACCCAGCCCGTGATCGCGTCGCGGTACGCGGCCGTGCCCCACACCGTCGGGTAGCCCGGCGAGTCGGCAGCCGCCACCAGCGCGCGCCGGATCAGCTCCGGCACCGGGTCCACCGGGGTTCCGACGGACAGGTCGACGATGCCGTCCGCGTGGGCGGAGGCGGTTGCCTTGTACGGCTCCAGCTTGTCCCAGGGGAAGGCGGGAAGACGAGCGGATACTGCGGCCACGGTGGTCTCTGCTCTCTCTCTGCGTGCTCGGCGTACCGGATTCGGAAAACACCTCGGTCCCGTGCGGCGCGTTCGCCGTACGGGACCGAGGGACGCGCGCGCCCAGGACTGCGCCTAAGCCGGTCAGTGGTCGCCGTTCATGGGCGGCAGCGCGGCGATGAACGGGTGGTCGCGCTCGATCAGTCCGAGCTTGGAAGCACCACCGGGCGAACCGAGATCGTCGAAGAACTCGACGTTCGCCTTGTAGTAGTCCTTCCACTCTTCCGGAGTGTCGTCCTCGTAGAAGATGGCCTCGACCGGGCAGACCGGCTCACACGCACCACAGTCGACGCACTCGTCCGGGTGGATGTACAAGGACCGCTGGCCCTCGTAGATGCAGTCGACGGGGCACTCTTCGATGCATGCCTTGTCCTTGACGTCGACACAAGGCTCCGCGATGACGTAGGTCACGCTCTCGTTCCTCCTCGGTAGGGCTTTCCATATCGCGCGGGAGCGCGGCGTCGTCGATGCCCGGCTCTAGTATCTCCGTTCCCGGGCACGATCCGAACAGGAGGGGCGGAGACAGCTGTGGAAATCACTGCCGGCGCACTGATGGAAATCCGTATCACCGCGGCTGACGTGGGGAAACGGGTATCTGTACGACGGGTGGAGAGTGCCTCGGGCCGGTCCGTCACCTTCACGGACACCCTGGGGGTGCTCACATCGTGGACCGACGGTGTGCTGCTGATCACACAAAAGAATGGCAAGAGCGTCCGCATCGCGGAATCGTCGCTGGTCGCGGGCAAGGTGGTGCCCCCCGCCCCGGCCCGCCGCAGGGGCCCTTCGGCCACCTTCGAGGAGCTGGCCCGGGCCGGTGCGCGGGCCTGGCAGCCGCTGGAGAGCGAGGCGCTGGGCGGCTGGACGCTGCGGGCGGCCGCCGGATTCACCCGGCGGGCCAACTCGGCGCTGCCGCTCGGCGATCCGGGAATGCCGGTCGAGGAAGCACTCGCGCGAGTGAAGGCCTGGTACGCGGAGCGCGGACTTCCGGCGTACGTCCAGGCCGCGACCGGCGCCCTCGGCACGCAGGAGCTGCTCTGCGCGGAGCTGGAGCGGCTCGGCTGGACCCGTGAGGTCTCCGCGGAGGTACGGACGGCCTCGCTCGCCCCGCTCGGCGACCTGGACGCGGACGTCCGCGCGGTCGAGCTGAGCCGCACCTGCGACGAGGAGTGGCTGGGCCGGTACGGGCGTACGGGCGCCCTCGCGCCGGTGGCCCGGCAGGTGCTGTCGGCGGGCCCCTCGGTGTGGTTCGCCCAGGTCCCGGGCCGGGCGATCGGGCGGTGCGTGGTCGACGGCCGCTGGGCCTCCTTCGCGGCGGTCGAGGTCGATCCGGCGCACCGGCGGGAGGGGCTGGCCACCGCCGTGATGACGGCGCTGGCCCGGCGCGCGCTGGACGAGGGCGCGTCGGCGGCGTGGCTCCAGGTGGAAAGTGAGAATCCCGGGGCGCTGGCGCTGTACGACCGGCTGGGTTTCGCGGCGCACCACGCCTACCACCACTTCCGGGCGGCGTGATGGGGTTCCGTGAGGAGTTCGCGGCGGAGGCGCGGGCGGAGCGGCCCGACCTCGCGCTGCTGTGCCTGTACCTGGCGGCCGAGGCGGATCCGGCGCTGGACCAGCGGGCCGTGGACGAGGCGCAGATCGAGCTGGACCGGCTGGCGGGGCTGCTGCCGTACGGGCTGCGCGGGGCGCGGGCCTGGGCGTCGGCGGTGACGGAGCTGCTGGGCGGGCGGATGGCCTTCCACGGCACCCCCGCCGACTACGACCGGCTGTCGTCCTCGCTGCTGCACGAGGTGCTGCGGCGGCGGCGCGGGCTGCCGATCCTGCTGTCGGTGGTGTGGCTGGAGGTGGCCCGGCGGGCCGGTGCGCCGGTGTACGGGCTGGCTCTGCCGGGGCACTTCGTGGTCGGCTTCGGGGATCCGGAGGAGGGGGTCGTGGTGGACCCCTTCGCGAGCGGGGCCGCGCTCGGGGCGGGGCCGGCGGAGCTGGCGGAGGGGCCGCGGGTGGCAGCCCGGACGCTGGACATCGTCCTGCGGATCCTGAACAACATCCGGGCCTGGGCGTCTACCCGGCCGGAGCATTCCGGGGTGGCGCTGTGGGCGCTGGACCTTGCGCTGCTGCTGCCGTCGCATCCGGCGGCGCTGCGGTACGAGCGGGGGCGGCTGCTGGTGGAGCGGGGCTCCTACACGGAGGGTGCGGTGGAGTTGGAGGGGTACGCGGTGGTCGTGGACGCGATGGACAAGGCGGCTTCGGCGCGGATCCGGGCCGAGGCCCTTGCCGCCCGCGCCCGCCTGAACTGACGGCCCGGCGCCGCCTCCCCCTCCACCCTGGCGGGGCTCGTCCCCACCTCCCCGCCGCCCCGCCGCCCCTGGCGGGGGTGCCTCCGGCGGCGCCTCAAACGCCGGCGAGGCTGGGGGTGGCAACGCCACGATCAAGCCCGTCGGGCCACCCCGAGCCCGCCCGGCGATTGAGGGCCCGCCGGAGGCCGCCGGCAGCCCCGGGCCGTACGCGGCCCTCCGCCCGCACTCCCCTCCGGGGGCGCCTCAAACGCCGGCGGGGCTGGGGTTGGCGGCGCCACGATCGAGCCTGCCCGGCGATTGAGGGCCGGGGCCACATCAAGCCCGCCCGGCGATTGAGGGCCCGCCGGAGGCGACCGGCAGCCGCGGGCCGTACGCGGTCCTCCGCTCGGACTGCCCTCCGGGGGCGCCTCGAACGCCGGCGGGGCTGGGGCGGAGGTTAGAGCCAGCCCTTTTGGCGGGCGATGCTTACCGCCTCCTGGCGGTTGCGGGCCGCCAGTTTCTGGATCGACGTGGAGAGGTAGTTGCGGACCGTGCCCTGGGACAGGTGGAGGCGGGCCGCGAGGTCGGCGTTGGTCGCGCCGTCCTCCGCGGCGCGGAGCACCTCCCGCTCGCGGTCCGTCAGCGGGTTCGCCCCCTCCGCGAGGGCCGCCGCCGCGAGCGTGGGGTCGATGACCCGGTCCCCGGCGAGCACCTTCCGTACCGCCTCGGCCAGTTGCGCGGCCGGCGCGTCCTTGACCAGGAACGCCGAGGCCCCCGCCTCCATCGCACCGCGCAGGTAGCCGGGCCGCCCGAAGGTCGTCAGGATCACGATCTTGAGGCCCGGCACCCCGTCCCGCAGGAGCGCCGCCGCCTCGATGCCCGTCAGGCCCGGCATCTCGATGTCCAGCAGGGCGACGTTCACGTCGTGCGCCTGCGCCGCCGCCAGCACCTCGTCCCCGCGGGCGACTTGGGCGATGACCTCGATGTCCGGCTCCAGGCCGAGCAGCGCCGCGAGCGCCTCCCGCACCATCGACTGGTCTTCGGCGAGCAGGATCCGGATCGGGGCGGGGGTCATGACGGCGATCCTAGAGGGACCTGCGCGGTCAGCCGGAACCCGCGGTTGCCGGTCGGCGAGACCGGGCCGGCCGTCAGCGTGCCGCCCACCGCCTCCAGCCGTTCGGTGAGGCCGGTCAGGCCGTTGCCGGGCGCGCCGGAGCCGCCCGTTCCGTTGTCGGTGACCGTCAGTTCCATCACCGGTCCGGCCAGCGTCTGGTGCACCGTCAGTGCGACGGCGCACCGCCCGGCCCCGCTGTGCCGGACCACGTTGGTGACCGCCTCGCGCAGCGCGTAGGCCAGCGCCGATTCGATCTCCTCGGGGAGGTCCCCCTCCGGCTCGGCGGACGGCAGGTCGGCGACCACGCCCGCGGCCGTGAGCGCGGTGCGCGCCCCGGCGAGTTCCCCGGGCAGGGTGGGCCGCCGGTAGCCGCTGACCGCCTCGCGCACGTCCGTCAGCGCCTGCCGGCTGACCTGCTCGATGTCGGCGATCTGCTGGGCGGCCCGGTCGGGGTGGTCCGGCAGCATCCGTCCGGCCAGTTCGCTCTTCAGCGTGATCAGGGAGAGCGAGTGCCCGAGCAGGTCGTGCAGGTCGCGCGCCATCCGCAGGCGTTCCTCGTTGGCGGCCAGCTGCGCCACCGTCGCCCGCGCCTGGCGCAGTTCGACGGTCGTGGCGATCATCTGCCGGATGCCGACCATGGCGAAGCCGCCGAGGAAGGCCGGTACGAGGAGCCCCACCAGGAAGTCGCCGCCGCCGGACACGGCCAGCGAGGTCAGGGTGAGCAGCGCGGTGGCGGCGGGCACCGCCCACCGCGAGAGCTGCCCGGGCAGGGCGGCCCCGGCGGACACCGACACGTACACGAAGAGGACGAGCCATTCCCGGCCCAGGCACAGGGACAGGACGGCCGCCTGCGCGGACATGACGGCGAGCGAGACGAGCACCCGCCGCCGCGCGAACTGGCGGACCGTGCGGAAGACCAGGGTCAGGTACCAGCCCACGAAGGTGGCGAGGCCCAGCGAGCCGAGGACCACCGCGGGCCAGGTGTGGCCGCCGCGGATCAGGTCGGTCACGGGGGCGCTGAGGTAGAACAGCCAGATGCCGACCCAGAGGGACTTCACGACCGTCTGGCGGCGGTTCTCGGGGGGACGTCCCATGCGGACGAAGCCGTCGCTCTCCGGAGCGGCGGCCCGGTCCGGCTGCACGCGTGCCATGTTCACGCCTTCAGTGTGTCCTTGCGGTAGAGCCAGGCGGCGCCGCCCGCGAAGAGTACGAAGTAGACGGCGAGGATCGCCACGTCCTTGGCGTGCGGCGCGCCTCCCAGCTCGATGGCCTGGCCGAGCCCGGCGTAGGCGTGGGTGGGGAGCCACTGGGTGATGTCCTGGAGCCACTGCGGGTAGACCGTGGTGGGCATCCACAGGCCGCCGAGGATCGACAGGGCGAAGTAGATGATCATCACGACGGGGCGGGCGGTGTCGCCGCTGACCAGGTAGCCGATGGCCACGCCGAGCGCGGCGAAGACGAGGCTGCCTGCCCAGATGGACGCGGTGAGCGCGGCCCACTGCCAGGCGTCGAACCGGACGCCCTTGAGGATCGCGGCGACCAGGAAGACGACCACGATCGAGGGCAGGGAGAGGATCGCGGCGCTGGCGATCTTGCCGAGGACGTAGCCGTGTCCGGGGAGGGCGGTCAGGCGCAGCTGCCGGACCCAGCCCTTCTCGCGCTCCTTGGCGATCTGCTCGCTCTGGCCGACGAGCACGGCGGTCAGGGCGCCGAAGGAGGCCATGGCGACCATGTAGAAGGCGGGCATCGTCAGGTCGGTGCCGAAGACCTTCGTGGTGCCGCTCTGGGTGCCGCCGATCATCAGGAAGAGGGCGGCGGGGTAGATGACGGTGAAGAACAGGTACTTCTTGTTGCGCAGGGCGCGGGTGATTTCGAGCTTGACGAGGGTGTTCATGATGCGGCGGCCTCCTCGGCCTCGGTGAGGGCGATGAATGCCTGCTCCAGGCCCAGTCCGGCGACCTCCAGGTTGCGCGGGTAGAGGCCCAGGCCGTAGACGGCGTGCACGGTGGCGTCGGCGTCGCGCGACTGGAGCTTGACGGTGGACCCGTGCACGTCGAGCCGGGTCAGGAACGGCAGTTCGCGCAGCCGCGCCTCGTCGAAGGGCTCGGTGAGGTCGAAGGAGACCTTGCGGGCGCCGGCCTTGGCCTTGATCTCGGCGGCGGAGCCGTCGGCGAGGATCCGGCCGCGGTGGAGGACGATGACGCGGTCGGCGATCGCGTCGGCCTCCTCCAGGTAGTGGGTGGCGAAGAGGACCGTACGTCCCTGGTCGGCCTGTTCGCGCATGGTGGCCCAGAAGGACTGGCGGGCGGTGACGTCCATGCCGGTGGTCGGCTCGTCGAGCACGATCAGGTCGTTGGCGCCGGCCGTCGCGAGGGCGAAGCGGACCCGCTGCTCCTGGCCGCCGGAGAGCTTGTTGACCTTGCGGTCGGCGATCGCGGTGACGCCGGCCCGGGTCATCACGTCCTCGACCGGGTAGGCCCGGGGGTGCAGCGCGCAGCCGAGGGTGACCAGCTCGCGGACGGTGACCTCCTCCATCAGGCCGCCGCTCTGGAGCATCGCGCCCACCCGGCCGGCGGCGATGGCCTGCCCGGGGGTGCCGCCGAAGACCGTGACCGAGCCGGTGTCCGCGGGGCGCAGGCCCAGCAGGAGGTCGAGGGTGGAGGACTTCCCCGCGCCGTTCGGGCCGAGCAGTGCGACGGTCTCGCCGGGGTGCAGCTCCAGCGAGAGGCCGTCGACCGCGCGGACCGGGCCGTAGCTCTTGGTCACGTTCTCGAAGCTCACCACCGGGGTCCCGGTGGTCTTCGCAGTGGTCGTCGTCATGGGGAAAGACTCCCCCGGACGGGGGTGGCGGCGGCAGTGCCCCCTGTCGTGCGTGGGAACTGACAGATGTCATGCTCCGGGCATGACAGCGCAGGCCGGGGCGGCGGGGCCCGGGTACGGCCAGCCCGTGTCCTACCGGTCCGGGTACGGCGGAGCCCCCGTCCGGATCTCCGGACGGGGGCTCCGAGCCGTGGCGGCGGCCGGGGGCCGGCGGGTCAGCTGGGGTCGGTGTCGATCGTGACGGTGCGCTCGGCCGGGGTCTTGCCGCGCAGGCCCTTGCGAAGGGCGCCGACGATGTCCTGCGGGGTGACGGCGGTCTTCTCGCCGGTGCCCCGCATGATCAGGACCCCGTCGAAGTTGGTCCCGGTGAGTTCCTTGATCGCTTCCAGGTCGTACTTGTCGACCAGCTTGCCCTCGACGGCCGTCATGCTCAGGATCCTGGGCAGCGACCGGCCGGGGCCGTAGAGGATCGTCTTGCCGCCCGCCTTGACGGTCACGTTCCCGGACATCGCGGGCTCGGCGAACTCCTTCATCGCCCGGTCCAGTTCGGCCTGGTTGATGACCGGGGCCCGGGTGGTGGTGGGCAGTTCGACCGGAGCGGCCTTGCCCGAGGCGACCTGGGCGCGGTACGCCGCCACCACCTTGGTCACCGAGGCGTTCACGTCGAGGGTGGTGCCCGCCTTGCCGGGAACCGCCACGACCTTGTTCGGCTCGAACTTGATCGTGCCCTCGCTGGAGGAGCCCGCGGTGCCCGCCAGTTCCTCCAGGGCGACCTGCAGCTTCTCCTCGTCGACCGGCATGACCGGCTCGGCCACCCGCTGCTGCCCCAGCAGCGAGCCGATGACCGTGACCGGGTTGTAGTCGCTGCCCGCGGCGTTGCGCACGGTGGTCTGGCTGTCGAGGGAGAGCCCGGCCTTCTCGGGCTTCAGCTCGACCTGCTTGCCGCCGACGGTGAGCTTGACCGGGGCGTTGACGCGGGGGCCGAAGGTGCTCTGGAGCTTGGCCACGGCGCCGTCGCGGCTGCCGCTGATGTCCACGCCGAAGACGGTGGTGCCCTTGGGCACGTCGGAGTGGTTGAGCAGCAGTCCGGCGCCGTAGGCGAGGCCGACCAGGGTGAAGAGGGCGCCGCCGAGCAGGACCACCTTGGAGCGGCCCTTCTTGGCCTTCTTGGCGTTCGCGCCGGAGCCCGCGGCGGGCCGGGCCGCGGCCTGGGGCTGCTTGCCCTTCTTGCCCTTCTTGCCCTGCGGCTTCCCGGACGCGGGAGGCGGGGGCGGCGGGCTGAAGCCGGGCGCGGACTGCGGGTCGACCGCCGGGAAGGCGCTGGTGACCGCGGACCCGGTGCCGTTCAGCTCGGGGCCGGGCCAGCGCGGGGCGGCGAAGTTGGCGGTGTCGTCGTCCATCCGCGGGGGGCCGCCGACCGGCACGGTGCCGTGGGCGGGACCCGTCGTCGGGCCGGCCGGGGGCGCGGCGGGACCCGCGCCGTAGCCGGGCGCGGGGTCGGGCGCGCCGCCCGGGTAGCCGCCGCCGAAGCCGGGGCCGGGGGCCGGGGGCGCGGGCGGTCCGGAGGGGTGCCGGGCGTCGAAACCGGCCCCGTTGGAGGACGGGCCCTGCGGCGCGGGCGGGCCGGGCGGGCGCTGGCCGCCGTATCCGGGGCCGCCCGCCGGGGTGCCCGCCGGGCCGTTCGGCCTGCCGGTGGACGGGCCCCGGGAGGCGCCGTTCACCTGCGGTCCGGGCGGGGCGGGCGGGAAGCCGCCGCCGGGGCCGCTCGTACGGGCGGCCGGGCCGGGCCGCCCTTGGCCGGGCCCCTGGGCCGGACCGGGTGCCTGGCCGGCGGCCGGTCCCTTGCCGGTGTCCGGGGCGTCACCCGGACCGGCCTTGCGCGGGGCGAACCAGTTGCTGGCCGGCTCCGCGGCCTGCTCGGGCGCGGAGGGACGCGGCGCCGGGGGCTCGGACGCTGCCGGAGCGCGTCCGGCCGGCGCACCGGACCCGCGGGGACCCGTGGGCGCCGGCGGCGCGTCCGGGGTCCCGTCCGGGTCGGCGGCGGGGCCGACCGGCTTGCGGACGACCACGGGCGGGATCGGCCGCGAACCCGGGATGTTGATCCGGATCCGCGTCGTCAGCGTCGTCTCGGTCTTGGGTCCGTCCGGGTCTCCGGCGGGGGTGGGCGGCTTCGAGGTCACAGGCTTCTCCTCCGGGGCGTTACCCGCGGCGTCCGTAGACGGATACTGGCCGGTTCCGTACGGCGGCGTACCCGACGGGTAGGCGGCTCCACCGCGGCCCTGGGGCCCGGAGGACGAACTGTCAGTTTCACGACTCAAGGCAGGATCTCCCGGTTGGCTCCGCCGCCCGCGTGCCGTGCGCGGGCAGCTCGGCGGCCCGTCCACCATACTGGCCGCCGCCGGGGCGCAACCGACCACCGGGGGCGGCGGCATGCCTCCGGGGGACGGGCGCATGGGGCAAAGGGGGCGTGCCGGGCGGTTTCACAACACCGGGCGCGCGTCCCGGTGTAGCACCCAACGGCACGTCACCGACCGGGCCTCCCGGCCGAAACCGGCCGGTCGGCGGGGTCGCGCAGGGTGGCACACATCACAGCGAGCACGATGCCCCCGAGAAGGTACGCATACATTCCGATTCCGGACGAACCGAGCACGAAGTCGCCTTCGGCGCGCGGGACGCCGAGCAGCACGTAGGCGAGGAACCATCCGATGACGGGCGCGCCCACGCCGAGTCCGCTGCCGATGACCAGACGGCCCGCCAGGAAGAGCCCCAGCAGGGCCGCGAGAGCCAGCAGCAGGCCGCCGGGGAACCAGAGGTCGACGACGAGCCAGCCCGCCGCACCGGTCAGCGCGCCGAGGGCCAGCAGCCCCGCGAGGGCGGCGATCCGGGCCGGGACCGAGGTGAGGCTCACGCGTCCGCCCCCGCCGCGTCGGGGACGCCCGCGAAGAGGTCGCTCTCGCGCTGCCCGGCCGGGGCGCCGCTGCGGCCCGCCGCCAACTCGTAGTACTCCCGCGTGAACAGCGGCTGCGCCAGGTCGTTGGAGAGCGCGAAGAAGGGCCCCTCGACGGCGATCTGGGTGGCGTGGGCCCGCATCGCGGCCGCCTTGGCCGCCGCGTACGGCTCCCCGTCCGCGGCGCCGATCTCGGCGGTGACCCGCTCGTCGGCGACCACCCCGGGGACGTCGTCGGGCCGGGCGGCGCCGGGGAAGGGGTCCGTCCCGGCGGCGCGCAGCCGGGCGAAGCCCTCCTCGACGACCGAGCGCGGGACCCGGTTCCAGTAGACCTTGGCGATCGCGTGGGGCGCGCCGAGGTGCGCTCCGTACGCCGGGTCCGCGGCGAGTTCGGCGGCGCGGGTGGCGACCCGGTGGGCCTGGATGTGGTCGGGGTGGCCGTAGCCGCCGTCGGGGTCGTAGGTGACGAGCACCTGGGGCCGCACCCGGCGGACGACCTCGACCAGGTACCCGGCGGCCTCGTCGAGGTCGGCGGACCAGAAGGAGCCGGGCCGGTCGTTCTGCGCGGCGCCCATCATCCCGGAGTCCCGGAACCGGCCGGGCCCGCCCAGGAACCCGTGGTCGGTGACGCCCAGCTCCCGCATGGCGCGGGCCAGCTCACCGACCCGGTGGGCACCGAGGGCGTCGTCCCGGTCGGCCGTCAGGCGGGCGAGGCCGGGCGGGATGACCTCGCCCTCCTCGCCCAGCGTGCAGGTCACCAGGGCGACGTGCGCCCCCTCGGCCGCGTACTTGGCCATGGTGACGCCGTTGTTGATCGACTCGTCGTCCGGGTGCGCGTGCACGAGGAGGAGACGACGGGCGGGAAGACCGTTCATGGGGCCACCCTACGAGGCGCCCCTACAACTTGAGGCCACCGATCATGCCCGCGACGTTCGTGGTCAGCTGGCTGAGGGTGGGCGCGATCGAAGAACTGGAGAGGTAGAAGCCCAGCAGCACGCAGACGACCGCGTGTCCCGCCTTCAGACCCGACTTCCGGACCAGCAGGAAGACGACGATCCCCAGTAGCACCACGGCCGAGATCGAGAGTGCCACGGCGGTTCACCTCCACGTCGAGCGGACATCGAATCGATTGCATACTCGGCGGACACATACCCACCGTGCGCTACGGATCATAACTATCCGTACCAGCGCATCGATCGAGAACCGGCAGCACGAGGGGCGCACACCGCGCATACGGAGGAGCACGGGCACCACGCGCGACCGTCCGGCGGGGCTCGCACCCCACCGGACGGCTGACGGCACCCGCACGGACCGTACGGCGATCATGTTCCCCTGTCCGGATCTCGTCGCCGAGACGGTCAAGTTGCCTCCATGTTAAGCCCGTTGCGCGGCGGACGCGATCTTCTCCGGCGCGTCGCGGCTCACTCCTCGCGCGCCGGGGGCGGCGCCGCCCCGGCCGCTCGGGGAGCCGCCGGGGAAGGGGGCGCGCCGGGGGGCGCGGAAGCGTCCGGCCGCGGCGCGGCGGGCCGGGTCAGCGGCTTCTCCGCCGCGAAGTGGCACGCCGAGGGGTGGGCCGCCGGGCCGCCCGCGGCGCGGAACTCCAAGGGGACCGCGAGCAGCGGCACTTCCTGCGCGCACCGGTTCTCCGCCTTCCAGCAGCGGGTGCGGAAGCGGCAGCCCGAGGGCGGGTCGGCCGGCGAGGGGACGTCCCCGGAGAGGATGATCCGCTCGCGGTGCTTGCGGGCCTCGGGATCCGGGACGGGGACGGCGGAGAGCAGCGCCTGCGTGTAGGGGTGCGTGGGGTGGTCGTAGATCTCGGTGTCGGTGCCGATCTCGACCACCCGGCCGAGGTACATGACCCCCACCCGGTCGGAGATGTGCCGGACGATCGAGAGGTCGTGCGCGATGAAGACGTACGACAGGTCGAACTCGTCCTGGAGCCGCTCCAGCAGGTTGACCACCTGCGCCTGCACCGAGACGTCCAGCGCGGAGACCGGCTCGTCCGCGACGATGATCTCGGGCCGCAGGGCCAGGCCGCGGGCGATGCCGATGCGCTGGCGCTGGCCGCCGGAGAACTGGTGCGGGTAGCGGTTGATGTACTCGGGGTTCAGGCCGACCACGTCCAGCAGGTCCTGGACCTTGCGGCGCCGGTCGCCCTTCGGGGCCACCTCGGGGTGGATCTCGTACGGCTCGCCGATGATGTCGCCGACCGTCATGCGCGGGTTCAGGGAGGTGTACGGGTCCTGGAAGACCATCTGGATGTTGCGGCGGACGGCCTTGAGGGCCTTGCCGGACAACTTCGTGAGGTCCTCGCCCTTGTACGTGATCGCGCCCGCCGTCGGCCGTTCCAGGTTGACCAGCATCCTGGCGACCGTGGACTTGCCACAGCCTGATTCGCCGACGATGCCCAGGGTTTCGCCCTTGGCGAGCGCGAAGGACACCCCGTCGACCGCCTTGACCGCGCCGACGTGCTTCTTGAAGAGGACGCCGCGGGTCAGCGGGTAGTGCTTGACCAGGTCGGTGACTTCGAGGATCGCTTCAGGCACCGAGGCACTCCTTCCAGAAGAAGCACGCGCTCGCGCGGTCCTCCGCGACCGGCGCCAGCGGCGGTACCTCGCCGCGGCAGACGGGCCGCGCCATGGGGCAGCGCGGGTTGAAGGCGCAGCCGGGCGGGATCGCCAGCAGGTTGGGCGGCAGGCCCTTGATCGCGTACAGCTCCTGGCCCTTCTGGTCCAGGCGCGGGATGGAGTCGAGCAGGCCGCGGGTGTAGGGGTGCGCGGGGTTCCGGTAGATCTCGTGCACGGGGGCGGCTTCGACGATCCGGCCCGCGTACATCACGGCGATCTTGTCGGCGACGTCCGCGACCACGCCCAGGTCGTGGGTGATGAGGATCAGGCCCATGTTCAGCTCGCGCTGGAGTTCCGCGAGCAGGTCCATGACCTGGGCCTGGACGGTGACGTCGAGGGCGGTGGTCGGTTCGTCCGCGATGATCAGCGAGGGCTCCAGGGCCATCGCCATCGCGATCATGATGCGCTGGCGCATGCCGCCGGAGAACTGGTGCGGGTAGTCCCCCACCCGCTGCTTGGCGGCCGGGATCTTGACCCGGTCCATGAGTTCCACCGCTTTGGCGCGGGCGTCCTTGCGGGACATCCCGCGGTGCACCTCGTACATCTCGCCGAGCTGGGCGCCGACGCTGAGGACCGGGTTCAGCGAGGACAGCGCGTCCTGGAAGATCATCGCCATCTCGGCGCCGCGGATCTTGCGGCGGGCGTCCTCCTTCATGGTCAGCAGGTCCTGGCCCTTGAAGAGGATCTCGCCGCCCGCGATCCGGCCCGGGGGCACGTCCAGGATGCCCATGACGGCCTGCGCGGTGACGGACTTGCCGGAGCCGGACTCGCCGAGCACGGCGAGGGTCTCGCCCTCCGCCACCGAGTAGGTGACGCCGTTGACCGCCTTGGCGACCCCCTCCCGGGTACGGAACTCCACGTGGAGGTCGCGGACTTCGAGCAGCATGGTGCCCACTCCTCAGCGCAGCTTGGGATCGAGGGCGTCGCGCACCGCGTCGCCGAGCATGATGAAGGCGAGCACGGTCAGGCTCAGCGCGCCCGCCGGGTAGAGCAGCATGTGCGGGGCGTTGCGGATCTGGGAGGCGGCGTTGGAGATGTCGATGCCCCAGGAGACCGTGGGCGGGCGCAGGCCCACGCCGAGAAAGGACAGGGTGGCTTCCAGGGCGATGTAGGTGCCGAGCGCGATGGTCGCGACGACGATGACCGGCGCGACCGCGTTGGGCGCGACGTGCCGCAGCATCATCCGGCTGTTGCTCGCGCCGAGCGCGCGGGCGGCCTGGACGTAGTCGTTCTGCTTGGCGGTGATGACCGAGCCGCGGGCGATGCGGGCGATCTGCGGCCAGCCGAGGAGCACGATGAAGCCGACCACCGGCCAGACCGTGGTGCTGGTGACCACCGACAGGAAGACCAGCCCGCCGAGGACCACCGGGATGCCGAAGAAGATGTCGGCGACCCGGGAGAGCAGCGCGTCGCCCCAGCCGCCGAAGAAGCCGGCCAGGCCGCCGAGGAGCGAGCCGAGGAGCGCGGCGCCGACGGTGGCGCAGACGCCGACGGTGATGGAGGCGCGCGCGCCGTAAACCGTGCGCGTGTAGACGTCGCAGCCCTGGGTGTCGAAGCCGAAGGGGTGGCCGGAGGCCGGGCCCTGCTGGGACTTGGACAGGTCGCACCGCAGCGGGTCGCCGCTCGCGATCAGCTGCGGCCACAGGGCGATGAGGACGAGGAAGGCGATGAGGAGGGCGGAGACGAGGAAGACGGGGTTGCGGCGCAGCTGCTGCCAGGCGTCGGACCACAGCGAACGCGCCTTCTCCCGGGGGCCGGTGGCGCCGGGGCCGCCGCCCAGCGGCTTCTCCAGGCTCTCGGCCTCCTCCAGCGCGAGGTCCATGGCCCCGCCCTGTCCGGTGGGAGCGATGGCCTCCCCCTTTCCGGGTCGCAGCGGGTCGTGGCGCTCGGGCCGGCGCTCGGGCTCAGGCATAACGGATCCTCGGGTCCAGGACCGCGTAGAGCAGGTCGACGAGCAGGTTCGCCAGCAGGAAGACGATGACGAGGATGGTCACGAAGCCGACGACCGTGGGGGCGTTGTTGCGCAGGATGCCCTGGTAGAGCTGGTAGCCGACGCCGTGGATGTTGAAGATGCGCTCGGTGACGATCGCGCCGCCCATCAGGGCGCCGATGTCGGTGCCGATGAAGGTGACCACGGGGATGAGGGAGTTGCGCAGCAGGTGGCGGGTGACGACCCGGCGCCGCGGCAGGCCCTTGGCGATGGCGGTGCGCACGTAGTCGGCCTTGACGTTCTCGGCGATGGAGGTGCGCGAGAGCCGGGTGACGTAGGCGAGGGAGACCAGCGCGAGCACGATGCCGGGCAGGATCAGCTCGTCGAAGGGGGCGTCCGGGGAGACGGTGGGCCGGACCCAGCCCCACTTCACGCCGAGCAGGAACTGGAGCAGGTACCCGGTCACGAAGGTCGGCACCGAGATGACGACGAGGGTGAGCACCAGCAGGGTGTGGTCGACGGCCTTGCCCCGGCGCAAGCCGCTGACCACGCCCAGGGTGATGCCGACCAGGACCTCGATGACGATCGCGACGATGGTCAGGCGCAGGGTGACCGGGAAGGCCGTGGACATCAGGGAGGTGACCTTCTGCCCGTTGAAGGCGGTGCCGAAGTCGCCCCGGAAGATCTGGCCCATGTAGTGGAGGTACTGCCTCCACAGGGGCTGGTCGAGGAAGAGGTCCTTGCGGATGCGGGCGGCGGTTGCCGGGTCGGGGGCCTTGTCGCCGAAGAGCGCCGCGACCGGGTCGCCGAGCGCGTAGACCATGAAGAAGATCAGGAACGTACTGCCGATGAACACCGGGATCATCTGGAGCAGCCGCCGGATCACGTACCGTCCCATGGAGGCCTCCAGGGTGTCGGCGGGCCTGCCGCCACCGGGTCACCCGAGGTGACGGTGGCGGCGGCGGGCCCGGGGTCTGGCGGGGACGGTCAGCCGACCTTGATCTGGTCGTAGACGGGCACGCTGAACTGGTTGAGGGCGACGTCCGAGACGCGCTCCGAGAAGCCCGCGCTGCCGTTCTGGTACCAGAGCGGGATGGACGGCATCTGCTCGGCGAGGATCTTCTCCGCGTCCTGGAACTTCGCCGTCGCCTTGGCCGTGTCGCTCTCCTGGTTCGCCTCGTCGATGAGCTTGTCGAAGTCCTTGTTGTCGAACTTCCCGTAGTTCGAGGAGGCGCCCGTGTAGTACAGCGGCTCCAGGAAGTTCTGGATCAGCGGGTAGTCGGCCTGCCAGCCGGAGCGGAAGGGGCCGGTCAGCTTGAAGGCGCTCTGCTGGTTGCGGAAGTCCGCGAAGGTGCCGACGGGGTTGACCGTGCAGACCGCGCCCTTGCCCAGCGCGTTGTTGATGCTGTTGCAGACGGCGTCCATCCACTCGCGGTGCGAGCCGGTGTCGACGTTCGAGGTGAGCGTGATCTTCCCGCCGGGAAGGCCGCCGCCCTCCTCGATGAGCTTCTTGGCCTGCGCCGGGTCGAAGGTGCAGGCATCGCCGCACGCGGTGGCGGAGTAGCCGCCCTTGGCGCCGAGGGCCGCGGAGGTCCAGTCCTTGGCGGGGGTGCGGGTGCCCTGGAAGATCTGCTTGGTGATCTCGTCGCGGTTGATCGCCATCGAGACGCCGCGGCGGACCTTCTCCATGCCGGGCTTGCCCCAGGCGGGGTCGTACAGCGGGAAGGTCACCGTCTGGAGGATCAGGGCGGGCTGGTTGATGTACCGGTCGCCCAGGTCCTTCTTGACGTTCTTCAGCTGCTGCGCCGGGACGTCGTCGACGAGGTCGAGGTTGCCGGAGATCAGGTCCGTGTAGGCGGTGTTGTTGTCCGTGTAGACCTTGAGGTCCACGCCGCCGTTCTGCGCCTTGTCCGGGCCCGTGTACCCGTCCCACGTGCGCATCTTGATCGCGGTGCCCTTGGTGTAGGAGTCCACCGTGTACGGGCCGTTGCCGACCGGCTTGCCCAGCCAGCCCGCGTGGTCGGTGAAGAAGGCCTTGGGCAGCGGGGAGAACGCCTGGTAGCCGAGGGTGTCGGGCCAGGTGGAGAACTTCTCCTTGAGGGCGACCGTGAAGGTCTTGGCGTCCTTGACGACCAGGCCCGACATCGTCTTGCCCTTGGGTTCGCCGGACTCGGGGTGCAGGTCGGCGTAGCCGACGATGTCCGAGAAGAAGGGCGAGTTGTTCTGCTTGTTGCGCACGTCCGCCGCGTAGTTCCAGGCGTCGACGAAGGACTGGGCCGTGACCGGCTCGTCGTTGCTGAACTTCCAGCCGTCCTTCAGCGTGATCGTGAAGTTCTGGCTGTCGGTCGTCTCGATCTTCTCGGCGACCATGTTCTTGGCCTCACCGGTCTTCGGGTCGTAGCGCTTGAGACCCCGGAAGAGCATGTCGAGGACCTTGCCGCCCTGCACCTCGTTGGTGTTGGCGGGCTCCAGCGGGTTCTGCGGGTCTCCCCAGGAGGAGCTGATGATGCCGGCGCCACCGCCCCCGCCGCTGTCGCTCCCGCCGCCGCAGGCCGTCGCCGTGAGGGCGACGGCGACCGCACAAGCGGCCCACTTGGCGTGGGTGGCTCCGCGCATGGAGTGCCTCCTTGGGCTCCCGAGACTCACCGAGACTCACTGGAGACCCAATGTCACCCCCTGCGCAGGCACGCGCACTCCGAGCGCGCCCGATTGGGCACGCCCGGGGGACGCCTGTCACTCCTGCGGGTGGACGGGCGGTTCGCGGGGCTCTCCCAGGGGCAGTTCCCAGGTGTCCACGGCGTAGTGCACCGCCATGCCGTGGCGCTCGTAGAGGCCGAGGGCGCCGCTCTCGTTGGCGGTGTCGACGCCGAGGCCGACCGTGCTGCGGCCGCGCGCCGCGTAGACGGCGAAGCCGTGGCGCAGCAGGTGGCCGCCGATCCCCCGGCCGCGCTGGTCCGCCCGTACGCCGATGTGGCTGAGCCAGCCCATGGACGTACGGTCGTCGCGCGTGAGCAGGACGCCGACGTCGCCCGCGGCGGGCAGGCTCGCGATCCAGACCAGGGACCAGTCCAGGTCGCGGGCGTCGAGGTGGTCCAGCCAGGGTCCGTACGCGCGTTCCACGTGCCCGAAGTGTGCGGCGAAGGTGTCCTCGACGAGGGCGTGGGCCCGGCGGGGGTCGGCCGGGTCGGCGGCGCAGTGGCGCAGGGTCAGGCCCGGGAGGCCTGCGGGCGGCGCCGGGAGGCTGCGCGGGCCGGTGGTGAGGTCGAGGGTCATCACCTGGTGGCGGCGGACGGCGCGCCAGCCGTAGCCGGTGATCAGGTCGAGGTCCAGGGTGGGCCGGACGTTCAGCTGGAGCCGCAGCCGGGCGCCGGGCACCGCGGCGGCCATGTCCCGGGCGCGGGCCTCCATCAGCTCCAGCAGCCGGGCGCCGGCGGCCTGCCGGTCGGGCAGGACGTAGTGGTCGGCGTCGATCAGGCCCGGCCCGGAGTCCGCCCGCAGCAGGGCGTAGGCGACGGGCCGCCCGCCGTCGAAGGCGAGCCAGGAGTCGGCGGCCAGGTCCACGTCGCGGTGGTGGAGGTCGGCCTCGACCGTGCGGAGGTCGGTCTGTGGCCCGCCGGTCTCGATCCGGTCGACCGTGTTCAGCAGGGCGCAGATGTCACCGGCGTCTCCGGGCCCCGCGGGGCGTACGGTCAGCATCGCTCCACTCTCGGGGGGCGGTGACGCGGACGCAACGCGGTTTTCCCCTATCAGGGGGGCCGGCCTTCCGAGCGGTCGGGAACGCGGAAGCGCCCGGTACCGGAGGTGATCCGGTACCGGGCGCTCGGTCGCGCGGAGGTCAGACGGCCAGGACGGCCTTCTCCTCGGCGAAGTGGCACGCGGACTCGTGCGCGGCCGGGGAGTCCTGGCCCTTGAAGCGCTCCGGGATCGCGAGCAGGGGCTCCTCGCTGGCGCACTTGTCCTCGGCCTTCCAGCAGCGGGTGCGGAAGCGGCAGCCCGACGGCGGGTTGGCCGGGGAGGGGATCTCGCCCGACAGGATGATCCGGTCGCGACCCTCGCGGGCCGTCGGGTCCGGCACGGGCACGGCGGAGAGCAGTGCCTGCGTGTACGGGTGGGTCGGGTGGTCGTAGATCTGGCGGTCGCTGCCGATCTCGGCCATCTTGCCCAGGTACATCACGCCGACGCGGTCGGAGATGTGCCGGACGATGGAGAGGTCGTGCGCGATGAAGATGTAGGAGAGGTTGAACTCGTCCTGCAGCTTCGCCATCAGGTTGATGACCTGCGCCTGCACCGACACGTCGAGCGCCGAGACGGGCTCGTCGCAGATGATGATCTCCGGGTTGAGCGCGAGGCCGCGGGCGATGCCGATGCGCTGGCGCTGGCCGCCGGAGAACTGGTGCGGGTAGCGGTTGATGTACTCCGGGTTCAGGCCCACGACGTCCAGGAGTTCCTGGACCTTGCGGCGCCGGTCGCCCTTGGGAGCCACCTCGGGGTGGATCTCGAAGGGCTCGCCGATGATGTCGCCGACCGTCATGCGCGGGTTCAGCGAGGTGTACGGGTCCTGGAACACCATCTGGATGTTGCGGCGGACGGCCTTGAGGGCCTTCCCCGACAGCTTGGTGATGTCCGTGCCCTTGTAGAACACCTCGCCGGACGTGGCCGTCTCCAGCAGCATCAGCAGCTTGGCGACGGTCGACTTGCCGCAGCCCGACTCGCCGACGATGCCGAGGGTCTCGCCCTGGTGGAGGTCGAAGGAGACCCCGTCCACCGCGCGGACCGCGCCGATCTGCTTCTTGAAGAGGATGCCCTGGGTCAGCGGGAAGTGCTTGACCAGGTTGCGCACCTGAAGGATCGGCTCGCCGCGGTCCACGGGAGCCTCGATGGCCTCCAGGGCCGCGTCCTCGGACGCGATGTCGACGACGTCGACCTCGGCCAGGCTCGGGGTGGCGTCTTCCACGGCGGCGTCCTTCTTGCCCAGCTCAGCCATGGAGCTGCTCCTCCCAGAAGTGGCAGGCGCTGCCGCGGCCGACCAGTTCGATGCCGTCGCGCTCGGTCACCGGCATGAGCACCGGGGACTCCGTGCGGCAGATGTCCTGCGCCTTCGGGCAGCGCGGGTTGAAGGCGCAGCCCGACGGGATCTTGAGCAGGTTGGGCGGCAGCCCCTTGATCGCGTAGAGCTCTTCGCCCTTTTGGTCCAGACGCGGGATCGAGTCCAGCAGACCACGGGTGTAGGGGTGCGCGGGGCGCCCGTACAGCTCGTGGACCGGAGCCTGCTCGACGATGCGGCCGGCGTACATCACGGCGATCTTGTCCGCGACGTCGGCGACGACGCCGAGGTCGTGGGTGATCAGGATCAGACCCATGTTGTACTCGCGCTGCAGGTCCGCCAGCAGGTCCATGACCTGGGCCTGGACCGTCACGTCGAGCGCCGTGGTGGGCTCGTCCGCGATGATCAGGTCGGGCTCCAGGGCGAGCGCCATCGCGATCATGATGCGCTGGCGCATGCCGCCGGAGAACTGGTGCGGGTAGTCGTTGACGCGGCTGCGGGCAGCCGGGATCTTCACCCGCTCCATCAGCTCGATGGACTTCGCCTTGGCGTCCTTCTTCGACATGCCCTGGTGGACGCGGAACATCTCGCCCAGCTGGTTGCCGACGGAGAACACCGGGTTCAGCGCGGAGAGCGCGTCCTGGAAGATCATCGCCATCTTCGGGCCGCGCAGCTTGCGCCGCTCGCTCTCCGGGAGCTGCAGGATGTCCTGGCCCTTGAAGAGGATCTCACCCTGGGAGACCCGCCCGGGGGGCGAGTCGAGGATGCCCATGATGGCCTGTGCGGTCACGGACTTGCCGGAACCGGACTCACCGAGCACGGCCAGCGTCTCGCCTGAGGAGACGCTGTAGTTGACGCCGTTGACGGCCTTGACCACGCCTTCGCGGGTCTTGAACTCGACGTGCAGGTCACGCACTTCGAGGACGGGCGCATCGGCGTCGGATGCCCTCTGCTGGGGCACTTCTGCTGTGACGCTTGAAGTAGTCATTGTGGGGCCGCCCTTCTAGCGCAGCTTCGGGTCGAGGGCGTCGCGGAGCCCGTCGCCGACGAAAACGAAGCCAAGAACCGTCAGCACGATCGCGATGCTGGGGTAGGTCCACAGGTAGTCCTTGACACCCATGAAGTCCTTGGCGCCGGCCAGCATGTTGCCCCACTCCGGGACCTCCGGGCTGACGCCGACGCCCAGGAAGGACAGCGACGCCTCGGCCACGATGGCTCCGCCGACGCTGAAGGCGGCGTACGCCATCACGGCGGCGATGGAGTTGGGCAGGATGTGGCGCATGATGACCCGGCGGGTGCCCGCGCCGAGGGCGCGCGCGGCCAGCACGTAGTCGGCCTCGCGGACCGACAGGATCGAGCTGCGCAGCAGACGGGAGACCGTCGGCCACGAGAAGACGGCCAGCGAGATGATCACCGGCATGACGCCACGGCCCATCACGATGATGATCACGATGGCGCCGATGAGCAGCGGGAACGCGAAGAACACGTCGGCGATGCGCATCAGGACCGAGTCGGTGGCGCGGCCGAAGTAGCCGGCCACGGCGCCGATGAGGATGCCGATCGCACAGGCCAGGAAGATCGACGCGAGACCGACGATGACCGCGATGCGGCTGCCGTAGATCAGGCGCGAGAGCTGGTCGCGGCCGAGCGCGTCCGTACCGAGCAGGTGTGCGCCGCCCGGGTTCTGCAGGGTGTTGGTCAGGTCCTGGTGGTACGGGTCGTGCGGCGCGATCAGCGGTGCGAACAGCGCGACCGCGAACAGCGCGAGGACGAGGCCGAGACCGACGATGGCCAGCTTGTTGGCGAGGAAGCGGTGGCGGATCTCGCCCCACTGGGTGACGCGCGCGATGGCGGGTTCGGCCTCGACGGCCTTCGCTCCCCCTGCCGCGGCGGTCGCGTCCCCCGCCACCGATGTGCTCTTGGTGAGCTCGGTCATGGGTATGACTCCTAGAACGGGCTGCCTGGGATCAGGCGAGACGGATGCGGGGGTCGAGGACCGCGTACAAGAGGTCGACGATGAGGTTCAGCAGAACGAACACGGCGACGCCGAAGGACACCACACCGATGATGATCGGGTTGTTCTGCTGCTGAACCGCCTGCACCAGGGCGAGCCCGATGCCGTCCCAGTTGAAGATCGCCTCGGTGATGAGTGCGCCACCGAGCAGCGAGCCGAAGGAGATACCCAGGTACGTGATGACCGGGATGATCGAGTTCCGCATGACGTGCTTGAAGAGCACGGTCCGCCGCGGCAGACCCTTGGCGATGGCCGTCTTGACGTAGTCGGCCCGCAGCACCTCGAGCATGGTGCCGCGCATGAGCCTCGCCACGAGCGCCGCGTCGAGGATCGCGAGCGTGAGGGCAGGCAGGATGAGCGACTTCATCGTGCCGTCCGAGATCAGCGGGACCCATTCGAGCTGGATCACGAAGACCTTCTGGAACACCATTCCGATCACGAAGGACGGGAAACCGACGGCCATGGTGGTGAGGAGCGTGATCAGTACGTCCCAGAAGGAGTATCTGAACAGCGCGGCGATCAGGCCGGCGAACAGGCCGATCGCGATGTCGAGGACGATGGCCGCCAGCGCGAGCTCCGCGGTGTTCACGAGCTTGGGCTGCAGGACCTCGGTCACGGGGCGCCGCTGGGTGAAGTCCTCACCGAGGTCGCCCTGCGCGAGGTTCTTGACGAAGTTGCCGTACTGGACCGGCAGGGGGTCGTTGAGTCCGTAGCGTTCACGGAGCGCTTCCACCACTGCCGGGTCGCGGGCCTTGTCACCGCCGAGCGAGCCCACCGGGTCGCCCGGAAGCACGAAGAGACAGCCAAAGAGAATAATCGTCGCACCGAAGAGGACGACCACCATCTGTCCGAGCCGCCGGATCACATATCTGCCCACGATGCCTCCTTCACATACTGAGCGTGGGGGTTGGCGGCATCATCCGATCGGGAGATTGGCCGCATCCGGGCGCGGAACGGGAGAGATGAGGGGTGCGCCCGGGACTGAGCAAAGGCCGTGGAGACCGAAGTAGTAACTCCGACCCCCACGGCCCTCGCCTACCTACTGGTGAAGAAGTGCGCCTACTTGGCGGCGATCTCCGCGAGGTTCGGGTCCTCGAAGAAGTCCAGGTTCACGTTGGTGAACTTGTCCATGTTGGCGAGACGGTACTGCGTACGCTTCCAGAGCGGGATGAGCGCCTGGTCGTCGTTCACCGCGATCTTCTCGGCTTCCTTGTAGACCGCGGCGCGAGCGGCCGGGTCCTTGGTGCCGCGGGCCTTGGTGATCAGCTCGTCGAACTTCGGGTTGCTGTAGCGGCCGCGGTTGTCACCCTGGGCCTTGCCCGTCGCCGGGTCCTCGTTGATCGAGCCGGTGTCGAGCAGCGGGAACAGGAAGTTGTCCGGGGTCGGGTAGTCCGCGCCCCACGCCGAGCGCCAGATGCCGCCCGTCGCCTTGTCCTGCTGCTGGGCCAGGGCCTCCTTGAACGGCTTGCCGTTCAGCTTGACCTCGAGGCCGAGGACGTCCTTCAGCTGCTGCGCGACGGCCTGGACCCACTCTTCGTGGCCGCCACCGGTGTTGTAGCCGAAGTCCAGGACGGTGCCCGGCTTCAGGTTGCCCTTGGCCGCGTACTCCTTGGCCTTGTCCTTGTCCTGCTTGACGCAGGAGGTGCAGACACCGTCCTGGTACGTGTCCGCGAAGGACGGCGGCAGGACCGAGGTGGCGGGCTTCTGCATGCCCTGGAAGACGCCCTTGGCGATGGCTTCCCGGTCGATCGCGTACGAGATCGCCTTGCGCGCGTCGGCGTTGTTCAGCGGAGCGGTCTGGTTGAAGGCGACCAGGTAGTTGATACCCGAGGTGTCGGCTTCGATCCACTGCTTCTTGGCCTGGTACTTGGCCTTGGCGACCGGCATCTGCGGCGTGGGCATACGGGCCCAGTCGAAGGTGCCGGACTGGTAGCCCTGGTACTCCAGGGTCGCGGCGTTGGCCGAGTTGAGGATCGAGATCTCGACCTTGTCGAGCTTCGCCTTCTCCAGGCCGTAGTCGTCGTTACGGACCATGGTGATGGACTTGTTGTGCTGCCACGAACCCTCCATCTTGAAGGGGCCGTTGCCGATGGGAGCGTCGTTGTACGCCTTGTTGGTGGCGGCGCCGGCGGCCTTCGGAACGGGGCTGAAGGCCGTGTGAACGGTCTTCTTGTCGAACTCGAAGTCGGGCGCGGACAGCTCGACCTTCAGGGTGTTGGCGTCCGGAGCCGACAGACCGGCGAACTTCTCGCTGGTGCCGCCGTTGAGCTCCTTGTAGCCGACGATTCCGTCCATCGGGTATGCCACGTCGGAGGCCGAGGCCTTCGCGACGGTGCGGGTCCAGCCGCGGATGAACGCCTCGGCGTCGACCACTTCACCGTTGGTGAACTTGGTGCCGGCCTTGATCTTGAAGGTCCAGATCTTGCCGTCGTCGCTCGTGTTGAACGACTCGGCCAGGGCCGGCTTCAGCTTGCCGTCCGGCGTCGCGCTGTACAGGCCGGTGAAGAGGTTGTGCGCGACCAGTGCGCCCTCAGACTCCTGCGTGTTGTACGGGTCGATCGCGGTGGGCTCGGTGATACCGAGGCGGAACGTGCCGCCACCCTTGCCCGCATCGTCCTTCTTGTCCCCGCTACCACCACAGGCAGTCGCGGCGAGGGCAATGATTGCCGCGCCCGCGACCCACTTGGCGCTCTTGGCACCACGCATGGGTTTCCTCCTCATGAGTCCACTTGTCACAACAAGACGGGGCACCCGGTCGCACGCTGACACCCCTGACAGCGATGACGCGACGAGTTACCCACAGTGTGCTCGTGAGTCGACACTCCCCACAGTGCGTGACCCATTGACCCGAGCTTGGTGCCAACTATTAAGTACTGCCGACCCGTAAACCACACCTAAAGGGTCTCGTTTTGACAACATCAGTACAGGTCAGTAGCCCGATATACGGACAAACTGAGTCTAGACAGACACCCGCGAAACGGACGGTTAGTACACCTTCCGGAGTGTGATGCCCGATATACGGACACCAGAACGAGACAATCCGCTTGACAAAGGCAAACGGCCCCTCCACCACGGAGACCGTGGGGAAGGGGCCGCATCACAAATCGTGACGCTCGCGACGGCTAGCGCTTGGCGCGCGAGGACGTACGACCGCGCTCCTTCTGGTCCAGGACGACCTTACGGATGCGGACGGCCTCCGGGGTCACCTCGACGCATTCGTCGTCGCGGCAGAACTCCAGGGACTGCTCCAGCGACAGCCTGCGCGGGGGCACCACGTTCTCCGTGTTGTCCGCGGAAGCCGCACGCATGTTGGTGAGCTTCTTCTCCTTGGTGATGTTCACGTCCATGTCGTCGGCGCGCGAGTTCTCGCCGATGATCATGCCCTCGTACACCTCGGTGCCGGGCTCGGTGAACAGGACGCCGCGCTCCTGCAGGTTGATCATCGCGAACGGCGTGACCGCACCGGCGCGGTCGGCGACCAGCGAGCCGTTGTTACGGGTCTTCAACTCGCCGAACCACGGCTCCAGGCCCTCGTGGATCGAGTGCGCGATGCCGGTGCCGCGGGTGTTGGTGAGGAACTCCGTACGGAAGCCGATGAGGCCGCGCGACGGGACGACGAACTCCATGCGGACCCAGCCGGAGCCGTGGTTCGACATGTTGTCCATGCGGCCCTTGCGGACGCCCATGAGCTGCGTGACGGCGCCCATGTGCTCCTCGGGGACGTCGATGGTCATGCGCTCGACCGGCTCGTGCACCTTGCCGTCGACGACCTGCGTGACGACCTGCGGCTTGCCGATGGTCAGCTCGAAGCCCTCGCGGCGCATCTGCTCGACCAGGATGGCCAGCGCCAGCTCACCGCGGCCCTGCACCTCCCAGGCGTCGGGGCGCTCGGTGTCCAGGACGCGGAGCGAGACGTTGCCGATCAGCTCGCGGTCCAGACGGTCCTTGACCTGACGGGCGGTGACCTTGCGGTCCTTGACCGCGGACTTGGCGTCCGCGCCCTTGCCGCTGCCGCCGCGGCCGACCATCGGGGAGGTGTTCGTACCGATGGTCATGGAGATCGCGGGCTCGTCGACCGTGATCAGCGGGAGCGCGATCGGGTTCTCCGGGTCGGCCAGGGTCTCGCCGATCATGATGTCGGGGAAACCGGCGACCGCGCAGATGTCACCCGGGCCCGCCACCTCGGCGGGCTTGCGGGTGAGCGCCTCGGTCATGAGGAGCTCGGTGATGCGGACGTTGGACTGCGTGCCGTCGCGCTTGATCCAGGTGACGGTCTGGCCCTTGCGCAGCTCGCCCTGCTCGACGCGGACCAGGGCGATGCGGCCCAGGAAGTTGTCGGCGTCCAGGTTGGTGACGTGGGCCTGGAGCGGGGCGGCCTCGTCGTACTCGGGGGCCGGCACGTGCGCCAGGATCGTCGAGAAGAACGGCTCCAGGTTCTCGCTGTCGGCCGGGACGGTGCCGTCCTCCGGCTTGGTCAGCGAGGCGACGCCGTCACGGGCGCAGGCGTAGACGATCGGGAACTCGATCTGCTCCTCGTCCGCGTCGAGGTCGAGGAAGAGGTCGTACGTCTCGTTGACGACCTCGTCGATCCGCGAGTCGGGGCGGTCGGTCTTGTTGATGCAGAGGATGACGGGCATCTTCGCCTGCAGCGCCTTGCGGAGCACGAAGCGCGTCTGCGGCAGCGGGCCCTCGGAGGCGTCGACGAGGAGGACGACCGCGTCCACCATCGACAGACCGCGCTCGACCTCGCCACCGAAGTCGGCGTGGCCCGGGGTGTCGATGATGTTGATCGTGATCGGCGCGCCACCCTCCTTCGGGTGGTACTTGACGGCCGTGTTCTTCGCGAGAATGGTGATGCCCTTCTCGCGCTCCAGGTCGTTCGAGTCCATCATGCGGTCGTCGAGGTGCTGGTGGGCGGCGAAGGCACCTGCCTGCTTCAGCATGGCGTCGACGAGGGTCGTCTTGCCATGGTCGACGTGGGCGACGATGGCTACATTACGAATGTCGTGGCGCGTGGTCATACTGGCGGCGCTTCTCCCGGAATCGTGGATGGCGTCGCGTACGGTCCGGCACGCGCGCCCGCCGGGCGGAAAAACCTGCCACGGCCTTACCCCATCCTACGTTGCGCAGCGGGAAACGCATGCCGGGGGGTCTGTCAAGGGGCCGGAGGGCTGAGCACGGCGGCCCCGCGGGCGGTGCCCGGCCGGGGATGGGGTGGGGGGTCCCGGCCGGTGTTCGTGCGGGTCAATGGGTACGTACGACCTTGCCCGCCGGTGCACCGGCGGGCAAGGGACTTGAGTCACTTCTGAGCTTGTTCACCCGGCCTTCGGGGCCGGGTCAGCTCTTCTTCCCGCTCTTTTCCTTCGCCGCGCCCGGTCCGTTCGCCGGCTTCAGCCAGCCGATGTCCTGGAAGCGCGGCGCGCCGAGGCCGAAGGCTCCCGCGTTGACCAGGGTGGGCTTGGCGGCCACCAGCTCGGGGCGCTGGTAGAGCGGGATGGAGCCGGCGGCGGCCCAGATCCGGGCGTCCGCCTTGCGCATCAGCTCGCGGGACTGCTCCTCGTCCAGCTCGCCGAGCGCCTGGTCGAACAACTGGTCGATCCGGTCGGTGCCGACCCGGGTGTAGTTCTGCTCGACGAGCAGCGAGCCGTCGGCCGCGGGCGCGGGCTTGGCGAAGATCGGCCGGGCGTCCGTGGCGGGGAAGGCGGTCGTGGGCCAGGAGTACAGGGCCAGGTCGTACTGGCCCGAGGCGATGTGGTCCTTGAAGAAGCTCTCGTCGGCGACCTTGGTCAGCTCGGTCTGGACGCCGATCTTCTGGAGCATCTGGGAGATCCGCTCGCCGACGGTGCGCAGGGCCTCGGAGCCGGGGCCGGAGGGGAGCACGAAGCGCAGCGAGAGCGGCTTGCCGTCCTTGGCGAGCATGGGGCCGGAGGTGCGGACGGAGTGCTTGGCGGGCGCGGGCGCGGCGCTGCCCTTGGTCTCGCCCTGCTCCTCGGTGGGGGCCGACTCGGCGTCCAGGGACGGGTTGCGCTTGCCGTCGTCGACCGCGGCGGCCTGCGCGAGGAGCGCGCTCTCCTGCTGTTCGGCGAGCGGTACGGCCGCCAGCACCGGGGAGGGCCGCTCCGCGCCGGCGGCGAAGCGGTCGGCGTCGACGATCTCCCCGTCGGGGGCGTAGCGGTACTCGCCCTCGGGGACCCCGCCCTCGTGCGGTTCGACCGGGCCCTCGGGCCGGTGGGCGCTCTCGTCGGCCGGGCGGGCCGGGCGGTCGGCGGGCCGCAGGCCCGGCAGCGGCGCCGGGCGCAGGGCGGGGTTCAGGGCGGCGGGCGGGCGGGCCCCGTTGCGCTCGTCCTCGCCGACGATGTAGGCGCCCTCGTAGCCGGTGCCGTCCCCCTGGGGGGCCGCGGCGGGGGCGGCCGGGCGGCCGGGGGTCTTCCCGTCGTCCTTCCTGGCGTTCTCGGAGCCGGCCTTGGCGCCCGCAGGTTCCGTCAGCTTGCCGCCCTTGCGCCAGCCCGCGTCGGCGAGGAGGGCTTGGGCGGCCTGGGTGTCCTGGCCGCCGAGCGCGTCGCTGTTGTCGGCGTACGCCCGCTGCCCGGCCAGGGCCAGGTGGCTGCCGACGGGCTTGGCGGGCAGGCCCAGCGGCTTGAGCACGATGTCGGTGAGGGCCTGGCGGTCCAGGGCGCGGGCCACGGCGCGCCGGACCCGCTCGTCGGCCAGCGGTCCGGAGGCTCCGTTGAGCGCGAGCTGTGTGTAGGCGGGCTCCAGGGACTTGCGCACGGTGAAGGAGCGCAGGGCCTTCTGCTGGGCGGCGTAGTCGGCGGCCGCCTCGGCGTTCTTGCGGCGCGTCTCCTGCTCGTCCTTGGCCTTGCCCTCGTCGGCGCCGTAGGCGAGCGCCCAGGAGAGCGTGGCCTGGGCGGCGGTGACCGCGGCGCCGGGGCCGTGGGCGGGTGCCCCGCCGCCGCCCTTCGGTGCGGCGTCGCGGTGCGCGAGGGCGATGCGGTCGGCGCCCGCGCGGTCGATGTCGGCCAGGTCCAGCTTCCCGGCGGCGAGCGCGGCGGCCCGCTCGGCGCGGGGGACGGCGGTCAGCACGAGGGAGTCGAGCTTGGCGGGGCGGCCCCACCAGCGCGGGTTGCGGGAGAGGGCCGCGGTGCCGGTCTTCTTGTCGATGGCGCCCAGGTTGAAGGGGCCCGCGGTGACCTTGAGGGTGCCGCGCGCGCCTTCGTTGAAGGCCTCGGGGCTGCCGGTGACCTGCTTGGGGTAGAGCGGGCTGAACAGGGAGCGCCAGTCGGCGTAGGTCTTGGCGAAGGTGACCTTGACCTCCAGGTCGTTGGCGCCGCGCTCGATCTTCTCGATCCGGTCGTACCCGGCGTTGCGGGCCGTCCAGTACGCGGAGTCCTTGCCGTTCAGGGCCCGCCACTGCGCCACGAAGTCGGGTGCGCCGACCTCCCGGCCGTCGCTCCACACCGCCTGCTGGTTGAGCTTGTAGAGCACGACCTGCTTGGGCTCGCGCTGGATGACCTCGGCCTTCTCCAGGAAGTCCGGGTTGGCGACGGGGCGTCCCTTGGCGTCCATCACGAAGAGCTGCGGCAGGACGGCGCCGGCGATCCGGGCGGTGGTGGCGTCGGCGTCGGCCTGGAAGGCGTTGAGCGTCTCGGGCAGCGCGTCGACGGCCCAGCGGGCGGAGCCGCCGTCGGCCACGAGGTCGCGGGTGGTGGCCGAGATGTCCTGACCGGCGGCGGCCGGGCCGCCCTCGTCATCGGCCCCGCAGCCCGTCAGCAGCGGCAGTGCGAGGACTCCCGAGGTCAGGAGCGCCAAGGACCTGCGCCTTCTCTGGGACATGGGTGGTACCTCCGGGGCGGGGCTGAGCGGGGCGGGACGCGGTGGGTGACGTGATCACGTTTGGCCGTATATGGAGCTGATCACACTGGTGATGAACCCACTGAAATCGACCACCCACCGGAGCTTTCGCAGCCGGCCCGCGCCACGCCGCGAACCCCACCCGTGCGGACCAATCCAGGACCCGGAACCGGCGTGCGCTCACCCGTCCGGGGGACGCGGGCGGCGGAGAGGGGGCGCACGGTTTCGGCCCTCGCGCCCGCAATCCCGTCACGTCCCTTCACAACCGGCGACCTCAGGCGCGACACTCGCAGGCGCACATGGGCGTTGCCACCGCACCCTGCGGAAGTGAGGGCAAGTCATGTCCCTGCAAGACGATTTGACCGCCGTACGACGCAATCTGAACGAGCTGGTCCGCTCGGTCGAGCGGCTGGAGCGGGACGTCGCGCGCCAGGCGCCCGCGGCCCCGAAGCCGCCGGGCGAGGACGGGACGGTGTTCGTGCCGGACACGCCGTACGACAGCGCGCTGTGGACGGACTCCGACGACGAGGGCCTCGGCTCCCGCGACCGCCGGGCCCCCTGAGCCGCACGGCGCCCCGGCACTCCCCCTCAGGCCCGCCGCCCCCCGGCGGCCGGTCTCCCGGGCCACCCCTCCACTCCTCCCGGAGTCCTCCTTGGCCACAGGCACGGAACCCTCCCGACCCCCGAGCGGCGTGCACGGCGCCACGCGCGCCGCGATCGCCGCCCGGCACCTGCGCACCGACCGGTGGTGGCTGGCCCCCGCCGGCACCGCGGGCGGGCTGCTCGCCTTCATCGTCTACTCGACGTGGCGGGCCTTCGCGAACGCCGACTACTACGCCGCCCCGTACGTCTCGCCGTTCTACTCGCCGTGCCTGGCGGAGAACTGCCGGGAGATGCGCGGCGGCCCCAACTGGGACCTCTTCGGCAGCTGGTGGGGCCTGTCCCCCGCGCTGCTCGTCCTGGTCTTCCCGCTCGGCTTCCGGCTCACCTGCTACTACTACCGCAAGGCCTACTACCGGGGCTTCTGGGCCTCGCCCCCGGCCTGCGCGGTCGCCGAACCGCACGCGGCGTACTCCGGCGAGACCCGCTTCCCGCTGGTCCTCCAGAACGCGCACCGCTACTTCTTCTACGCGGCGGTGCCGGTCGCGGGCATCCTCACCTACGACACCGTGCTGACCTTCCGCGACGACCGGTACGCGTGGGGTCACATGGGCCTCGGCACGCTGCTGTTCCTCGTCAACATCGCGCTGATCTGGGCCTACACGCTGTCCTGCCACTCCTGCCGCCACATCATGGGCGGCAAGCTCAAGCACTTCTCCCGGCACCCCGTGCGCTACCGGCTGTGGGGCTGGGTGAGCCGGCTCAACGCCCGTCACATGCAGCTGGCCTGGGCCTCCCTGGTCAGCGTCGCGCTCTGCGACTTCTACGTGTACCTGCTGGCGAGCGGTGCCTTCGACGACCCGAGGATCTTCTGACATGGCTCAAGTCGACCGGCAGCAGTGGGACGTGGTCGTGGTCGGCGCGGGCGGCGCCGGACTGCGGGCCGCGATCGAGGCCCGCGAACGGGGCGCCCGTACCGCCGTGATCTGCAAGTCGCTCTTCGGCAAGGCCCACACGGTGATGGCCGAGGGCGGCATCGCCGCCTCCATGGGCAACGTGAACGAGGGCGACAACTGGCAGGTCCACTTCCGCGACACGATGCGCGGCGGGAAGTTCCTGAACCAATGGCGAATGGCGGAGCTGCACGCCAAGGAGGCGCCGGACCGGGTCTGGGAGCTGGAGACCTGGGGCGCGCTGTTCGACCGGACGCCCGACGGGAAGATCTCCCAGCGCAACTTCGGCGGCCACGAGTACCCGCGCCTCGCGCACGTGGGCGACCGGACCGGCCTGGAGCTGATCCGCACCCTCCAGCAGAAGGTCGTCCAGCTCCAGCAGCAGGACTTCACGGAGTACGGGGACCACGAGGCCCGGCTCAAGGTCTTCCAGGAGTGCACGGTCACCCGGGTCCTCAAGGAGGGCGCCCGCGTCAGCGGCGCCTTCTGCTACGAGCGCGAGTCGGGCCGCTTCTTCGTCCTGGAGGCCCCCGCGGTGGTGCTCGCCACGGGCGGGATCGGCAAGTCCTTCAAGACGACGTCCAACTCCTGGGAGTACACGGGCGACGGCCACGCGCTGGCGCTGCTCGCCGGAGCGCCGCTGCTGAACATGGAGTTCGTGCAGTTCCACCCGACCGGCATGGTCTGGCCGCCCTCGGTCAAGGGCATCCTCGTCACCGAGTCGGTGCGCGGTGACGGCGGGGTGCTGCGCAACAGCGAGGGCAAGCGGTTCATGTTCGACTACGTCCCGGACGTCTTCAAGGAGAAGTACGCGGAATCGGAGGAGGAGGGCGACCGCTGGTACGAGGACCCGGACCGCAACCGGCGCCCGCCCGAGCTGCTCCCCCGCGACGAAGTGGCCCGGGCGATCAACTCCGAGGTCAAGGCGGGCCGCGGCTCCCCGCACGGCGGGGTCTTCCTGGACGTGTCGACCCGGATGCCCGCGGAGCGGATCCGGCGGCGGCTGCCGTCGATGTACCACCAGTTCAAGGAGCTGGCGGACGTGGACATCACCGCCGAGCCGATGGAGGTCGGCCCGACCTGTCACTACGTGATGGGCGGCATCGCCGTCGAGTCGGACACGGCCGCCACGGTCGGCGTGCCGGGCCTCTTCGCGGCCGGCGAGGTCGCGGGCGGGATGCACGGTTCGAACCGGCTCGGCGGGAACTCCCTGTCCGACCTGCTGGTCTTCGGCCGCCGGGCCGGGCTGCACGCGGCGCAGTACGCCGCCGGGCTCGCCGCCGCCCCGCCCGCCGTGGCACAGCGCGAGATCGACGTGGCGGCCGCGGAGGCGCTGGCCCCCTTCCACGCCGAGGAGGGCGCGGAGAACCCGTACACGCTCCACCAGGAACTCCAGCAGACGATGAACGACCTGGTCGGCATCATCCGGCGTGCGGGCGAGATGGCCGAGGCGCTGGAGCGGCTGGCGGGCCTGCGCGTACGGGCGGCCCGCGCCGGGGTCGAGGGGCACCGCCAGTTCAACCCGGGCTGGCACCTGGCCCTGGACCTGCGCAACATGCTGCTGGTCAGCGAGTGCGTGGCCCGGGCCGCCCTGGAGCGGACCGAGAGCCGCGGCGGCCACACCCGGGAGGACTGCCCGGCCATGGACCGGGCCTGGCGCCCGGTGAACCTGCTGTGCCGTCCGGTGCCGGTGGACCCGGCGGGGCCCGCCGACCCGGCGGCCGACCGGATCGTGCTGGAACGCGTCCGGACCGAGCCCGTCCGCCCGGACCTGCTCGCGCTCTTCGAGAAGGAAGAGCTGGTCAAGTACCTCGCCGAAGAGGAGCTCTACGATTGACGTCCTCCCCGCCCCGAGGGGCGGGGATTTCTGGCTCACGTCGGCTGTGGACCTGCGATCCGTCAGCTCTTACACGATCGGCACCAGCCGGGTTGAGACCAGCCCGGACCAGCATCACGTGTGCGGATTTCTTGTCCCTGGAGGACACAACTCCGCACGCGGTACAGGTGTAGGTACGTTCTGAGAGAGGTAGTGCGTGCTTGGTTCTCGCTCCGCACGGCGCACACTCCATGGTGGTGTGCGCGGGGTGGACAAGGTGCACGATGCGCCCGTGTTTGCGGGCCATCTCCATCAACGCCGTCTTGGTGGCACCGATCGCCGCGTCGGCGGCCTTACGGGCCATGGTCGACTTGGCGAGGAACTTCGGGCGGAAGTCCTCGACCGCCAGCGCGTCATGGTCACGGACCACGGCCTTCGCCCACTTACGGCCGGTGTCCTGGCGTTGCCGGGCCACCTTCTTGTGGAGCTTCGCTGTCAGCTTCTTCGCCGCCCGGTAGCCCGTCGAACCGGGTTTTCCCTTCGCCGGTTTCCGGCGGGCCATCATACGCTGATAGCGGGCGAGCCCGGCGGCAGCCTTCTTCCCGTGCTCGGCGTGCGGGAGGTCGTGCGTGTCGCTGGTGGTGGTCGCGGTCTCCTTCACGCCCCAGTCGATCCCGATCACCATGCCCCTCTCCGGGAGCGCCTGCAATGCAGTGGGGACGACGAAGGACGCGTACCAGTGCCCGAGGCTGTCGCGGTAGATCCGTACGGACGACGGGTCTGCCGGAACGTCGCGGGACCACACCACGGTCAGGATGATGCCGCCCGCGAGGTGGAGGCGGCCGTCCTTGATCCGGAATCCGCGCCGGGTGTAGTTCAGGCTCGGATCGGCCTTGGCCTTCTTTTTGTACCTGGGCATTCCCGCCCGGTTCCGCACCGGCAACCGGGCCTTGATGTCCTTCAACGCCTTGGCGCGGGACTTCCCGAAATCCCGTACCAGCTGCTGCTGGGGAACGCTGCTGCCCTGACGCAACCAGTCATTCGCGGCGCGGGCCCCGGTCAGCATCCGGTCCAACCGGGCCGGACCACATTCCTCGCCCTCAGCACCGGCCTTCTTCGACCGGGCACAGCACTCGTTCCAGACCCACCGGCACCGCGCCCACTCACCCAACAGCTCAGTCCGGGCGGTCGACGACACGCGCACACGGTAGTGAATCGGGCATGCCCGGTTCCTTCCGCCCCCTGTGTTGCCGTCACGGAGTCAACCTAGACCAGCCCACTGACAACGCCAGAAAGCACAGGTCATCACTAGATGCGAAGAGAAATCCGGCGCTCCGCACCTACGACGGCGGGACCCATTCCACCCCGGGCGGAAGCCCGAGACCTCCTAGGAGAGTTCCGGTGACTACCTACGACGCCGGTTTCCGGATCTGGCGGGGCGACGCCGAGGGCGGCGAACTGCGGGACTTCACCGTCGAGGTGAACGACGGCGAGGTGGTCCTCGACATCATCCACCGCCTCCAGGCCACCCAGGCCTCCGACCTCGCCGTCCGCTGGAACTGCAAGGCGGGCAAGTGCGGCTCGTGCAGCGCGGAGGTCAACGGCCGACCGCGGCTGATGTGCATGACGCGCATGTCGACCTTCTCCCGCGAGGAGACGATCACCGTGACCCCGCTGCGGGCCTTCCCGGTGGTCCGGGACCTGGTGACGGACGTGTCCTTCAACTACGCGAAGGCGCGCGAGGTCCCGGCCTTCGTGCCGCCGCCGGGGGTGGCGCCGGGCGCGTACCGGATGCAGCAGGTGGACGTGGAGCGCTCGCAGGAGTTCCGCAAGTGCATCGAGTGCTTCCTGTGCCAGGACACCTGTCACGTGGTGCGCGACCACGAGGAGAACAAGGCCGCCTTCGCGGGGCCGCGGTTCCTGATGCGGGTGGCGGAGCTGGACATGCACCCGCTGGACGCGGCGGCCGAGCAGGGGCTGGACCGCAAGCGGGCGGCCCAGGAGGAGCACGGGCTGGGCTACTGCAACATCACCAAGTGCTGTTCGGAGGTCTGCCCCGAGGGCATCAAGATCACCGACAACGCGCTGATCCCGCTGAAGGAGCGGGTGGTCGACCGCAGGTACGACCCGCTCGTCTGGCTGGGCTCGAAGATCGGACGCCGGAAGGAGTGAGACCGCCGGGCCGGGTGCGGGCTCGGGCTCGGGCCCGGGAGGGCGGGGCTCGGGGTGCGTGGGGGACGAACCCCCCATAACCTCCCGAATGTGATCTCGTCGACCCGCAGGCCCCGCAGCAGGACGGCACCGGGCACCCGCTGCCGGGCGCGTCTGCGGGCCGCGCACGCCCTGGCCGCCGCGCTGCTCGCGCTCGGCTGCGCGGGCGCGGCCGGGGCCCCGGCCGCGCGGGCCGACGATCCGGTAACCCTGTCGCAGCAGGGCCAGATCACCGACCGGGTGGGCGCTCTGGGCGATCGCGAACCCGCCGTGGCCGCCGCCCTCGACCGGCTCTACACCGACCACCGCATCCAGCTGTTCGTGGCGTACGTGCGCGACTTCTCCGGCCGCTCCGCCCAGAGCTGGGCCGACGCCACCGCACAGCGCAGCGGCCTGGGGCAGAACGACGTCCTGCTCGCGGTGGCGACCGGGGCCCGGCAGTACGCCTACTCGGCCGACGTCGACTCCGGCTTCACCAAGGAGCAGCTCGCGGAGGTCGCCCGGACCGCCGTCGAGCCCGCCTTGCGGGAGAACGACTGGGCGGGCGCGGCGATCGGCGCGGCCGACGGATACGGCGCCGTGCTCGCCGGGCGGCCGGTCCCCGTCCCCGCGATCACCCCGGGCGTCGCCGATCCCGGCGGGGACGGGGCGAGCGGCGAGCACGGCGCCGGCGACTTCGTGCTCCCGGTGATCGCGGTCGGCGCGGCGGGCGCGCTCGGCGCCTACGCCTACCGCCGCCGCAAGGGCACGGGCGCGCCCGGGCGCGGTACGACGGCCCGCTCGGGCTGGGGCGAGCAGGGCCCGCCCCGGCTCCCGCTCGCCGACCTCGACGCGCGGTCCAGGTCGCTGCTGGTGGAGACCGACGACGCGGTCCGCACCAGCACCGAGGAACTCGGCTTCGCCACCGCCCAGTTCGGCGAGGCGGCGGCGGTCCCCTTCACCGAGGCCGTGGCCTACGCCAAGGGCGAGCTGACACAGGCCTTCCGGCTGCGCCAGCAGCTCGACGACGCCCACCCCGAGGACGACGCGACCCGCCGTCGGATGCTGGACGAGATCGTGGCCCGCTGCACGGAGGCCGGGCGGCGCCTGGACGCCGAGTCGGCCGGTTTCGACCGGCTGCGGGACCTGGAGAAGAACGCCCCGCAGGCGCTGGAGACCGTGGAGGCGCACGTCCGCGCGCTGACCGGCCGGACCTCGACGGCGGAGGCCACCCTGACCGCGCTGGCCGGGCGCTACGCCGACTCCGCGTCCGCCCCGGTGGCCGCCAGCGCCGAAGGGGCCGAGGACCGGCTGCTGTTCGCGACCACCAGCCTCGGCGAGGCGCGCGCCGCCATCGACGCCGGGGACAACGGCACGGCGGCGGTGCACGTGCGGGCCGCCGAGGGCGCCGTCGACCAGGCGGCCACGCTCGTGGACGCGGTGGAGCGGCGCGCGCGGGAACTGGCGGAGGCGGCGGGCAAGCTGACCGGCGCGCTGAACGAGACCGAGAGCGACCTCGCGGACGCCCGCGGCCTGCTGAGCGGGACCCCGGAGGGCGTCCCCACGGCGGACCTGCGGGGCCGGATCGGGCGGGCGGAGTCCGTACTGGCCGGCGTACGGGCGGAGCAGGCCGCGGGCCGGTACGACCCGATCGACGCCCTGCGCCGGATCGAGGAGGCCGACGCGGCCCTGGACGAGGCGCTCACCGGGGCGCGGGAGCGCGAGAGGGGCGGCCGGCGGGCCGCGGCCCTGCTGGACCAGGCCCTGCTGTCGGCCCGCAGCGCGATCGGCGCGGCCACGGACTACGTCACCACCAGCCGCGGGGCCGTCGGCAGCCGGGCCCGCACCCGGCTCGCGGAGGCGCACCGGCACCTGGAGGGGGCGGTGGCGGCCGCGGCCACCGACCCCTCGGCGGCTCTGGCCGAGGCGCAGCGGGCGGATTCCCTCGCCCGGCAGGCGCAGGAGCTGGCGGAGGCGGACGTACGGGCGTACCGCGAGCCGTTCGGCGACGACGGCCGCACCCAGCGGGGCGGCACGGGCGGCGCGGTGCTCGGCGGGATCATCCTCGGCGGGATCCTCGGCGGCGGACGCGGCGGACGCGGCGGACGCGGCGGACGCGGCGGACGCGGCGGCCGCGGCGGACGCGGCGGCTTCGGCGGGAGCGGCGGCTTCGGAGGCGGCGGGGGCGGCCGGGGCCCGGGCTCCTTCGGCGGCGGGGGCACCCGGGGCCGCATGGGCGGCGGCGGCCGCTTCTGACGCTGACCTCACCTTCCCCACAAGGAGCGGACACCCATGAGCAAGCAGACCATCCTCGGCCGCGTCACCCAGCTCGCGAAGGCCAACGTCAACGCGCTGCTGGACCAGGCGGAAGACCCGCAGAAGATGCTGGACCAGCTGATCCGGGACTACTCGAACAACATCTCCGAGGCGGATCAGGCGGTCGCCACCACGATCGGCAACCTGCGGATGCTGGAGGCGGACCACGCGCAGGACGTGGACGCGGCCGCCGAATGGGGCGCCAAGGCCCTCGCGGCCAGCCGCAAGGCCGACGAACTGCGCACGGCCGGCACCGCGGCGGACGCGGACAGGTTCGACAACCTGGCGAAGGTCGCGCTGGGCCGCCAGATGCAGTCGGAGAAGGAGGCGAAGACGGCGGAGCCGACGATCGCCGCGCAGACGGAGGTCGTGGAGAAGCTCAAGTCCGGGCTCAACGCGATGAAGACGAAGCTGACGGAACTCCAGGCGAAGCGCGACGAACTGGTGGCGCGGGCGAAGACGGCGCAGGCACAGAACACCATGACGGACGCGGTCAAGAACATCGACGTGATGGACCCGACGAGCGACCTGCACCGCTTCGAGGACAAGGTCCGCCGCGAGGAGGCGATGGCCCTGGGCAGGCAGGAACTCGCCGCCTCCACACTGGACGCCCAGTTCGAGTCCCTGGACGACCTCGCCGAACAGTCGGAGATCGAAGCCCGCCTGGCCGCCCTGAAGTCCCGCTCGGCCTGAAAATCAGCCCCGCCGGCGGGCACATCCAGCCTCGCCGGCGTTCGAGGCGACCCTTCCAGCCCCGCCGGCGTTCGAGGCGCGGGGTCCGGGGCGGAGCCCCGGGAATCCGACCCGCGCCCCACCCGCACCCCCGCACGGACCCCCGCCCGCCCCGGAATCACCCGTACATGCTGAGCAACTGCTCCGCCGACAGCTCGGCGGCCCCCTCCCCCACCACCCCCGCCATCGGCAACGGCAGCTCGAACCACACCGTCTTCCCCCGGTGCGTCCGCCGCGTCCCCCACCCGGCCGACAGCAGCCCGACCAGTTGCAGACCGCGCCCGCCCTCGTCCGTGTCCCGCGCCCGGCGCCGCCTCGGCTGCACGAGGTTCGCGTCCCACACCTCGCACACCAGCGTCCGGTCCAGCAGCAGCCGCAGCCTGATCTCGCCCTCCCCGTACCGCAGGGCGTTCGTCACCAGCTCGCTGACCAGCAGTTCCGTCGTGTCGAGCAGGCCTTCCAGCCCCCACGCGGGCAGCTTCGCGCGGGCGAGTTCCCGCGCCCGCCCCACCGAGCGGGCCTCGCGCGGCAGTTGCCAGTCGCCCACCGCGTCGAGCGGCAGGCCCTGGACCCGGGCCATCAGCAGCGCGATGTCGTCCTCGCCGTGCCGGGTGTGCAGGGTGGCCAGGACGTGGTCGCAGACGTCCTCCAGCGGCCGGACCGGGTCGGCCAGTGCCTCGCGCAGTCCGCGCAGCCCCTCCTCCAGCGGGTGGTCGCGGGATTCGACGAGCCCGTCGGTGTACAGGGCGAGCAGCGCGCCCTCCGGGAGCTCCACCTCGACCTCCTCGAAGGGTTCGCCGCCGACCCCGAGCGGCATGCCGGGCGGCACCTCCAGCAGCAGCGCGGGCCGGGGCGGGCCGCCGGGTTCGGCGGGTTCGACCAGGACGGGCGGCATGTGGCCCGCGTTGGCGATGGTGCAGCGCCTGGTCACCGGGTCGTAGACGGCGTAGACGCAGGTCGCGAGGTAGACCTCGGACAGGTCGGCGTCCCGGGACTGCAGGGCCGCCCGCGAGGTCTGCTGGGAGCCGCCGGGGGTGCCGAGGCCGCGGGCGACCTCGTCCAGAGCGGTGAGCACCTCCGCCGGTTCCAGGTCGAGCAGGGCCAGCGTCCGTACGGCGGTGCGCAGTTCGCCCATGGCGACGGCGGCCCGCAGGCCGCGGCCCATGACGTCGCCGACGACGAGCGCGGTGCGGTGGCCCGGCAGTTCGATGACGTCGAACCAGTCGCCGCCGACCTCGGTCGCCGCGTTGCCGGGCAGGTAGCGGCAGGCGATGTCCAGCCCCGCCGCGGCCGGGTCGCCGGGGGGCAGCAGGCTGCGCTGGAGTATCAGCGCGCGCTCGTGTTCGCGCCGGTAGAGCCGCGCGTTGTCGATGCACACGGCGGCCCGCGCGGCGAGTTCGACGGCGACGGCCCGGTCGCGTTCACCGAAGGGCTCGCTGCCCTTGGTACGGGAGAACTGGGCCAGGCCGACCACCGTGTCGTGGGCGACGAGCGGAACGACGAGGGTGGACTGGACGGGCTCTTCGGGTCCGGTGCCCTGCAGCAGCCGGGGGCGGGCGGTGCGCAGGGCCAGGGCGCCGGGCGAGCCGGGCGGGTAGCGGTGGACCTCTCCGACGGAGACCAGCGCGGCGGGGCCGGGCCCGGCGAGCGGGACGTCGGAGACGGCGGAGGCGAAGGCGACCCGGCGCAGCGGCGCGGACGGCGCGCGCCCGGGGCCGCCCCCGGGGAGCGAGGGAACGCCGGGGCCGTGCGGCCGGGCGGGGCGGTCGCGGTCGTCGTCGCCGAGCAGGAGCCCCTGGTAGAGGTCGACCGCGGCCAGGTCGCAGAAGCCGGGGACGGTCACGTCGAGGAGTTCGCGGGCGGTGGTCTCCAGGTCGAGGGAGTTCCCGATCCGGTGGCCCGCCTCGTTGAGGAGGGCGAGGTTGCGGCGGACGCCCGCGGCCTCGCGGGCGGCGAGGTGGCGGCGGGTGACGTCGGTGCCGAGCCCGGCGACGCCGATGGGCTGCCCGTTGCCGCCGTGCACGCGGTAGAGGTTGATGGACCAGTGGCGGTTGTCGCGGCTGCCGGGGGCGGCGCCGGTGATGCGCAGGTCGGTGACGGATTCGCCGGTTTCCAGGACGCGGCGCAGGGCGTCGGCCATCCGGTCGGCCTCGTGCGCGGGCAGGTAGTCGTGGACGGTGCGGCCGCGGTGTTCCTCGACGCCGCCGCCGAAGACGGTGGCGAAGCGGCGGTTGGCCCGCTGCACGGTGAGGTCCGTACCGAAGAGCAGGAAGCCGAAGGGAGATTGACCGAATATGGCCTGCGAGGCCGCCAGATCGGATTCGATCCGGCGCAGCGCGCGTACGTCGACCACGACGCAGAGCGCGGCCCGCTCGGCGGTGCGGGTCTCGGTGGGCATCACGTAGATCTCGGCCACGCCGTGTTCGCCGTCCCCGTCGGGGAGGCGGAACGGAATCAGGCCGGTCCACTCCTTGCCGTCGAGGATCTCGGCCACCCGGCGGTGCGCGCCGGGGCGCAGTTCCGGCGGCATGAAGGCGTCGACCGGATCGCGTCCCACCGCTTCGGCGGCGGTCAGCCCGAAGAGTTCCTCCGCGCGCAGGCTCCACTGGTCGATCAGGCCGTCCGGCCCGATCGAGAAGGATGCGACCTTTATGTAGTCATATATCGAGCCAGGCGGGCTGCTGTGCCACAGGGAGTCGTGCCATGCCTCCCCCGCCACACGGGCCTGATGTGCCTGCGCAGGTATTTCGCTCACGCGACCGTCCCCTCCAGCTCACCGCAACCGGACCGGCCATGTCCGCAGTATTCAGCACCACGGGCACGCTCGGCACGGCGTTCACGATCACAGCACGGTCTCGTTCGTTTCGAGCCACGCCAGGTGATCGTCAGAGACCCTTCACCTTGTTACTCACCAGGCAGGGCCAATTCGAACCACACTGTCTTGCCCGACTTCCCGTGCCGGGTTCCCCAGCGCTGCGCCGACACGGCCACCAGGTGCAGGCCGCGACCGCCCTCGTCGTCGGGGGCGGCGATCCGCTCACGGGGCGGATCCGGAAGCGGATCGGAAACCTCCACGAGAAGCGCCGGACCCGTCGAGGCGTTGCCGGTGGCGGAATCGCGCCGTACCAATCGCACCCCGATGGGGCCGGAAGCGTACCGCAGGGAGTTGGTGACGAGCTCGCTGACCAGCAGGACGGTGACGTCGCCGACGGACTCCAGGCCCCAGGCGCGGAGCGCGCCGCGCACGGCGTGGCGGGCGGTGCGGACGGCGCCGGGCTCCGCGGGGAAGTCCCAAGCGGCACATTCACCGTCTGTGTCGATCACGCCGATCACTTCCCGGGCCAGCAGCGGACCCCAGTCCGGTTCGTCAGCGACGAGGAGGGACGAGATAGGGACTAACTGCGACATACCCGATATTCGCGGCGTCGTACCATCCGCCCGCCGGGCACCGGCGCACTGTGGTACACCTGGCCTACGCCGTGAGCCGTATGCGCCCCCCGCGCCCCCGCCGACTACGCGCGGGTGATCGCGGCGCGCAGCCGCCGGCCGGCCTCGGCGACCGCCGGGCGGTCCTGGTCGAGCCAGTCGACGGAGTCCAGCTCGTCCGGCCCGAGCCAGCGCAGCTCGTCGTGGTCCTCCAGGGGCCGGGGCTCGCCGGAGAGCAGCCGCGCGGTCCACACGTGCAGTACCAGACCGGGCTTCAGGGGCCATTCGCCCGGGATCCGCTCCAGGGCCTCGCTCTCCACGCCCAGCTCTTCGCGCAGCTCCCGCACGAGGGCCTCGGGGACGGATTCACCCGGTTCGGCCTTCCCGCCGGGCAGCTCCCACCGGCCGGCGAGTTCGGGCGGGGCACTGCGCCGGGCCGCCAGCAAACGCCCGTCACGACACAGGGCTCCGCCCACGACCACGCGTTCCGTCATGGGCCGAGCCTATGTCAGTTGAGACTGGTGGCGCTCTGACCGATCCGCTCGACCCAGTAGAGCTGCTTGTGACCCCGGTCGTCGAGGCTGTCGACGACCTTCTGAGCCTCGGCGCGCGTGGAGTAACGGCCCACCCGGTAGCGGTTGCCGTTGTCGTCCTGCCGTATGACCAACCATGGGAGCAGGGCACCGCCGTCGTTCATCGCGCTTCACCCTCCGCCGATGTACCCGCCCAGGAAACCCCATTGCGCATATGCCGGAGCTTACGCCCGACCTTCACTCAGCGGATATGGTTTTTCACGAAGAGGTACCCCGGAGGCGTACGCATCCGGCCACGCGTACGAGACCGCGCGCGCCGGTACGGAACCGGCGCACCGGACGGCGCGCTGGACAGCGGAGCAAGGCGGGGCGGCGGAGGCGGGAGCGGCGGCGGAAGCGATGGCGTGACGGCCCGTCACCCCGCACGGACAGCAGGGGACTCGGGCGCGGGGGCGGGGGCGGTCCGGCCGGACCCCTGGTGGAGCCGGGCGGGACCTACGGCACCCGCTAGCGGACCGGCAGGTGGTAGGCCAGGCGGTAGCGATCCGCGGGGATGACCACGTCGGCCGTCTCGACGGCGCGGCCGGAGGCGAAGTACGTCCGGCCGATCACCAGCACCACGTGCCCCGGCACCCCGCCGAGGGCGAGGATCTCCTCGGCCAGCCCCGGGCGGGCGCCGACCTCCTCCACCACGTTGTCCACGACGACGTCGATGGCGGCCATCCGCTCGACCACCCCGCTCCCGCCGAGCGGGCCCTCCTCCGGCAGCATCACCGGCGTCCGGCCGGTCACGGCCAGCGGCTCCCACGAGGTGGAGAGCATCATGGCCTCGCCCGCGTCGCGGAAGACGTAGCGCGTGCGCATCACCCGGTCCCCCGGCTCGATGCCCAGCCGCGCGGCGACCTCCGCCGGGGCCTCGGTCTGCTCGCTGCTGGACTCCCAGGTCCCGCGGCTGCCCGTGTCCGCCTGCTCCTGCCGGAACGGGGTGGAGGCCCCCGCCGTGCGGTACCCGGCCCGGGCCACCCGGCGCGGCACCGGCTGCTCCCGTACGTACGTCCCCGAACCGGAGCGGCCCTCGACCAGACCTTCCGCCATGAGGACCTTGCGGGCCTCCAGCGCGACCGTGTCGGAGACCCCGTACTCCTCGCGGATGCGGGCCTGCGAGGGGAGCCGCGCGTGCGGGGGCAGGGACCCGTCGACGATCTTCCGTCGCAGATCACCGGCGACGCGAAGATAGGCCGGCTGCTCACCGAAAGTCACTAGCCACTCCCATCAGGTTGACAGACAGCTACAGCCTGGCAACCCACGGTTGAACACCGCAAGCAAGGGCCAAAGTTTCACTCGAAGTGATGAAGGCAGGTCACCAAAACCCGTTACCCAGCGTTACACCGACTGCGACCCGGCTCCCTCGCCGTCGAGCCACCCCGTGTCCGAACCGTCCGAGTCCTCCAGCCACGAGGGCACCTTCGTCGCCAGCCCCAGCGCCCCGCGCAGCGTGCGCTCCGTCTGGACCGACGTCGCGTCCACCGCCCGGCTCCACGCCGCGCGGAACTCCTCCGCCCGCTGCGCCCGCGCCGCCGCCTGCCAGTGCGTACGGGCCGCCTCCAGCTCCTTGCGCAGCGCGTCGGCCGGCGGCCCGGCCTCGGACCCGCGCAGCGCGACGACCTCCGCCGCCAGCGCCGGTTCCACCTTGGCCGCCCAGGCGCGGTACTCGGGCAACGAGGTCTTCAGATCGGTCACCGGCGCCGCGGTCAGCGCGGAGTCCAGCCGGTTCGCCGCGCTCAGGAAGGTCACCTGGCCGGGCGTCAGCATCGTCGCGTCCCGCTTCAAGCTGCCCCGCTGCTCGCCCTCGGTGGTGCCGAGGACGCACAGCACGCTGCGGCGGCCGCCGTCCCACTCCTCCTCGTTCGGCGCGAAGAAGTACATCTCGGCGATCTCCGGGAGCGCCCACGTGTCCATCGCGTAGGCGTCCTGCGCCTGCCAGCACCGCTCCTCGGCGCGCGTCGCCAGCGCCTCGTCCCCCGGGAAGGCTCCCGGGTCCGCGAGGTAGGACGCGGTGATCTCGCCGTGGTGCGGGCGCGCGCACGCCACCTTGAAGACGAAGGGCGCCTCGGCCAGCAGGTCCCCGCCCGGCACGTTGAAGCAGTCCCCGGCCCGGACCTCCTCCAGGTCCACCGGATCGCCCTCGACGTCGCGGGCCGCGGCGCCGCCGCCCGTACCCGCGGCGCCGCGGTCGGCGACCCGGGCCAGCCGCTCGCCGACCGGGCCCACCAGTTCCACGGCGAGCAGGGCCAGCACCCCGGACATCAGCACCGACACCGCCAGCCCGGCGATCGCCAGGCCCTTGCCCCGCTCGCGGCGCGAGGAGATCTGCACCAGGGCCACGATCGCGAAGACCACCCCGAGCGGCGGGAAGCAGAGCAGGCCGACCAGCAGCGAGGCCAGGGCGAAGCCGTTGATCCCGGGCGGGCCGCCGAAGGCCGGGCCGCCCGGGTGGCCGTACCCATGGCCGTACCCGTGGGCGGCGCCCGTCGGCGGGGCGGCCCACGGGTCGTGCGGCGGGGGCTGGGGCGGGGGCGGGGTACTCACGGCGTGAGCTGCTCCATCAGGCGGGGGGCGTGGGGGTGTGCGAACGACTGCGCGAATAGTACGCAAGGGACACCGGTCGGCGGGGCGATCACCCCGGAGCCCGCCGCTCACGGCCATCTCGCGCGTACGATCCGTCACCGAAGCCCGCCATCCACCCCCCTGCCGACGAAGCGGAGGCGCTCCCGGTGACGCACGCCACGACGCACGCCCCGACGGACACCCTTCCCGGATACGTCTGCCCCGCCGACGGCGCCCGTGCGGGCGTCCGCACCGCGCCCTGGTGCTGCCCGGTGTGCGCGGGCCCCTGGGACCTGGACTTCACCCCCGGGACGCCAAGCGTTCCGGATCCGGCCGCGCCGAACTCGCTGTGGCGCTACGGCGCGGCACTGCCGCTGCCGGGAGCGCCGCGGGTGACCCTGGGCGAGGGGCGCACCCCGCTGGTCCCGCTGACGGGGCGGATCTCCGCCAAACTCGACTTCCTGATGCCGACCCTGTCGTTCAAGGACCGGGGCGCCGTGATGCTCGCCGAGCTGGCGCGGCGGCTCGGTCCCGAGCGGGTGGTGGCCGACAGCAGCGGCAACGCCGGGACCTCGGTCGCGGCGTACTGCGCACGGGCCGGGCTGGCCTGCGAGGTGTTCGTCCCCGAGGGCACCTCCGCGAAGAAGACCGAGCAGATGCGGGCGCACGGGGCGCGGGTCCGGGTGGTGCCGGGCGGCCGAGAGGCGGCGGCCGCAGCCGCGCGGCGGGCGGCCGACGAGCCCGGCGTCTTCTACGCGAGCCACGTCTTCAACCCGTACTTCCTGCACGGCACCAAGACGTACGTGTACGAGCTGTGGGAGGAGCTCGGCGGCGAGCTGCCGCAGGTCCTGGTGCTGCCCGTGGGCAACGGCACGCTGCTGCTGGGCGCGGCGCTGGCGGTCGCGGAGCTGGCGCGGGCGGGCGTACGGGCCCCCGCGCTGATCGCCGTCCAGGCGGCGGCCATGGCTCCGCTCGCGCGGGCGTACGCCGCCGGGGAGGACGCACTGAGCGGCCCCGCCCCGGACCCGGTGGCGACCCTGGCCGAGGGGATCGCGATCCCGGCGCCGCCGCGGGCCCGGCAGATCCTGGCGGCGGTGCGGGCGTCGGGCGGCACCTTCCTGACGGTCCCGGAGGAGCGGATCCGCGCGGCCCAGCGGGATCTGGCGGCGCGCGGCCTGTTCGTCGAGCCGACCGGCGTCGCGTGCTGGGCCGCCGTGGCCCCGGACGCCCCGGCCGACCCCCTCGCCGGCCGCTCGGCCGTCGTCCCCCTGTGCGGCGCGGGCACCAAGACCGGCCTGGCGCCCTGACGGGATCCAGGGCGGCCGGCGTGTGAGGCGCCGCCTTCACGTGCCTCCGGCGGCGCCTCAAACGCCGGCGGGGCTGGATTTGGCGCGGTCCCGGCTCCGCCCAGCCCCGCCGGCGGGGCTGGAATGGGCCCGGGCCCGCGGGCCATGGTTCCGGTCTTCGCAGATGTCCGATTTTCGCCAGCCCCGGCCACCGCCCTCTGATGAAATGCCCGCATGACCAAGACCATTGACCTTTCCCGCGTCCACGCCTTCCACGCCCTGCACACCCCCGGTGCCCCGCTCGCCCTCGCCAACGCCTGGGACGTCGCGAGCGCGCGCCTCGTCGAGGCGGCCGGGTCCGCCGCCGTCGCCACGACCAGCGCCGGGGTCGCCTGGTCGCTCGGTTCTCCCGACGGGGACTCCCTCGCCCGGGACCGCGCCCTCGACCTGATCGCCCGCGTGGTGGCCGCCGTGGACGTGCCGGTGACCGCCGACATCGAGGGCGGGTTCGGCGACGACGCGGCCGGGGTCGGCGAGACCGTCACCGGGGTGCTGGCCGCCGGTGCGGTCGGGGTCAACATCGAGGACGGTTTCCGGGACCCGGCCGAGCAGGCCGAACGGCTCGCCGCCGCCCGCGCCGCCGCGGACGCCCTCGGGGTGCCGCTCTACATCAACGCCCGCGTGGACACCTTCCTCATGGGCCTCGGCGAGCCCGGCCCGGCCCGGCTGGAGGAGACCTTGCGCCGCGCCGCCGCCTACCTGGAGGCCGGGGCCAGCGGCATCTTCGTACCTGGCGTGTACGACCCGGCGACCCTCACCGAGCTGGTGCGCGGGATCGACGCCCCGCTGAACGTCCTGGTCGGCCCCGACGCACCGAGCGTGGCGGAGCTGGGCGAGCTGGGCGTGGCCCGGGTCAGCCTCGGTTCCTGGGTCGCGGGGGCCGCGTACGCCGTGGTCCGGCGCGCGACCGAGGAGCTGCTCGCGGGCGGCACGTACGGCGCGCTCGCCGGCTCCCTCTCCTACGGCGAGGTGAACTCCCTGTTCAAGGGCTGACCGGGGGCGGGGCCGGCCCCGCGGGGGCCGGGCAGGCCGGGCCGTCAGCCGCGGGCGGCCCGGCCGTATAGGGCCTTCGCCCGGCCGTCGAAGAGGGCGGCCGTGGAGTCCACGTCCGTGTCCCCGCCGCTGAGCACCGCGATGAGGCGGCCGGGCGAGCCGGGGCCGCCGCGGTCGGCGATCCAGGGGCTGCCGCTGGTGCCCGTCCAGAAGCCCGCGCAGCTGATGTGGAGCATGGTCGGGTCGTCGGTGTCGTGCGCGGTCTGGGTGGTGCAGGAGACCGGCCTGTTCTTCGGGTTGAACGCGGAGTCCGGGTAGCCGACCACGGTGACGTCGCGCTCGTAGCCGGAGGCCCAGTCGGGCGACGGCGCCTCGCCGTGGCCGACCGCCTGCTGGACCGTGCGGCCCTTCTTGTCCGGCGCGATGGTCAGGAAGGCGAAGTCGGCGGTGTCATCGCCCCACTTCGTCCAGCGCTCGTCCACGTGGATCGCGCTGACCTTCCAGCGGCCCAGCGGCTGCGAACCGCTGCCCCCGCCCGAGAAGGCGGGGGCGAAGGACAGCTCGCCGATGGCGAGGCCGTCGTGGGCCACCTCGCCGGGAGAGCCGTTCTCACCGGCCGGGGCCACGCAGTGCGCGGCGGTGGCGACGACGTTGCCCCGCGGGCTGTCGACCACGCTCGCCGTGCACCAGTGCTCGCCGTTGGCCATGAGCACGCCGACGGTGGGGAAGGGCATCGCCTCGGGATTGTCGGCGCCGGACGCCTTGAAGACCGCGACGGCGACGACCGCCACGAGCGCGGCGGCCGCGGCGAAGACGCCCTTCACCACCGGTCTGCTCATCGCACGGCGGAGACGGGAGCGCGGGCCGGGGCGGGCGTCGTCGCGGGCGTCGCCCCGGGCGTCTTCCCGGGCGTCGTCGCGGGTCCGGACGCCGGGCGCGTGCTCGCGCCCGCGCTCGGGGCGGGTGTCGGCGGCAGCAGTACCTTGCTGATCCACTCCAGCGAACCCTCCCTCATGCCACGGACGTAGGACTTCCCATTGTGCTCACCATCCTGGATCACCTGGAGGCGGGTGTGCACGGGGCCCCTGGTGTAATCCCGCATGAACTTCTCGGCCTTGTCCCGGCCGCTCTCCTTGGTGCCGATCTGGAAGTTGACGTAGACGTCGGGGCCGCCTTCCTTGATCAGCTTCTCGGCCAGTTTCTGCGGGTCGTTCTCGTCCATGGCCCGGGTGTCGCCCTTCCACAGCGGGGAATCGGGCACGAAGTCGGTGCCGCTGGCGATCACCGCCTTGAACCGCTCGGGGTACTTCAGGACGTGCTTGAAGGCGCCGAACCCGCCGGAGGAGGACCCCATGAAGGCCCAGCCGTCGCGGGACGCGAAGGTGCGGAAATTGGCCTTCACGAAATCCGGCACGTCATCGGCCATCCAGGTGCCCATCCTGGGCTGGCCGGGGATGTCCGAACCGTCGAAGTGGTGCTTCGTGTCGGCGTTGATCACCGGCATGACGAGCAGGAACGGCAGGCTCCGGCCCGCCTTGGCGCCGTCGGCCACGGCCTGCTGGAGGCCGAGGCCGGGCCCGGTGCCCCAGTAGTTGGTGGGGTAGCCGCGGCCGCCGGGCAGGGAGATCAGCACCGGGAAGGCGCTCTGGTCGTAGCGCGGGTCGTTGTACTCCTTCGGCGCCCACACCCACACGTCACCGGTGAAGCCGGACTTCTTCCCCGTCAGGGTGGTCCGGCCGATCTCGGTGCCGTCCGGAAGCCGGCCGGTGCGCTCGAAGACGGCCCGGGGGCCGGTGGGCATCCGTACGCCGGTCCCCGCGCCGGTGCTGATGCCGGTGGTGTCGCCCGCGGTCTCCCGGGCCGCCCCGAAGGACATGGGCTCGCCTATGTCGGAGAAGAGCCCGAAGCCGTACGCCGCCGCTCCGCCGCCGGCGGTGAGGGCCAGCGCGAGGGCGCCCACGATCAGACGGCGGCGGCGCCGCGGCTTCCGCACCGGCCCGTCGTCGTTCTGCGACTGCTGCCGACCGGGCTCGTGGTCGTGGTCCTGCTGATGGTCGTGGTCGTGCTGCACGGAAGCGTCCCGTTCCTTTCCGGCGCCCGCGGCGGACGCGGGCAGGACCATTTGGTCCCCCTTACACCCCTATGAGAGGGATGAACGGCGTGTCGGGTTGCCTGGCAGGCCGGTGACGTGCGTCAAGGACGCGTCCGGGGCTCGCGGCTCAGCCTCCGGCGGGCTTCGGGCCCTTCATGACCTTGCTGATCCACTCCAGCGAGCCCTCGCGCATGCCGCGCACGTAGTGCCAGCCGTTGTGCTCGCCGTTCTGGATGTCGCGGATGGTGACCTTGACCGGCCCCTTGCCGAACTCGGACTGGAACTTCTCCATCCGGGCCCGGTCCTTCTCCTTGGTCCCCTGCTGGAAGTTGATGTAGACGTCCGGGCCCTTGGCGTCGATCAGCTTCTGGGCGAGCTTGCGGGGGTTGTTCTCGTCCATGAGCGCGGTGTCTCCCTTCCAGAGCGGGGAATCGGGAACGATCTCGCCACCGCTCGCGATCACGGCCTTGAAGCGGTCCGGGTGCTGGAGCACCTGCTTGAGGCCGACGAAGGCACCGGAGGAGGAGCCCATGAAGGCCCAGCCGTCGCGGGAGGCGTACGTACGGAAGTTGGCCCGGGCGAAGTCCGGTATGTCCTCGGCGATCCAGGTGCCCATCCTGGGCCGGCCGGGGATGTCGGAGCCGTCGTAGTAGTTCTTGGCGTCCGGGTTCAGCACCGGCATGATCAGCACGAAGGGCAGGCTGGTGCCGGCCGCCACCCCGTCGCTGATGGCCTTCTGGAGGCCGAGGCTGCGGTCGGCCCAGTAGTTGGCGGGGAAGCCGTTGCCGCCGGGGAGCGCGATCATCACCGGGAAGGCGCTCTGCGCGTACTTCGGGTCGTCGTACTCCTTGGGCGCCCACACCCACACGTCACCGGTGAAGCCGGACTTCGCCCCGGTCAGGCGCGTCTTGGCGATCTTCGTACCGTCGTCGAGGCTGCCCGTCTGCTTGAACTCGGCCTTCGGCCCGGTCGCCGGGCGCACGTCCGGATCACCGCTGGGCGACGCCGACCGGCCTGCGTCCGGGGCGGCGGACGGGGTTCCGCCCGCGGCCGGGACCGGAACCTGCGCCTTGCCGAAACTCACCGGGTCGCCGTCCCCGGAGAACCAGTGCGACTTCCAGGCCGCGAAGCCGCCGCCGCCCGCCAGCAGGGCGGCGGCGAGGGCCCCGCCGATCCACACCGCGCGCCGGGACCGCTTCGGCGGCCCGCCGCGGCCGGAGCCGCGGCCCGGGTCACCGGGCGGGGGCGGGGATGCGGGCGGCTGCTGCCGGGGCTCGTGCCCGAAGGGGTCGAAGCGCGGGGCCCCGGACGCCTGGCCCTCGTTCGCGTACGACTGTGGGGCCCAGGGCTGATCGGCGTACGGCTGGTCGTCGGGCCGTCGGCGCGGCGGGTACTGGTGCACGGACTTCGCTCCGAACGGTCATGACTGCCCCACTGGGCAGAACGGCTTGGCATCCCCCTCCTCCTGATGGCCGAATCCCCCTCCCGGTTTCACAGCCGGGCAAAGAATGACCGGGATCTCACCGCCGCCCCGGAGGCTGCGCTTTTGACCCCTGTCCGGCGGGCCCGCGGCTGCCTACTTTCGAGGGATCAGGCCTTCGCCTGAGCGGGCCGGCCGGTCCGGACCGGCTCCGGCCCGCGCCATCGGTGCACGTACGACACGACACGGAGGCGTCACATGCCCACAGCCACCCCCGAACTGACCAGGCCGGTCGAGTTCCTCGACGCGGGCCCGCTCCTCATCGACGACGAGACGATCGCGTTCGAGGACGACGACCGCGGCGACCGCGAGCACACCGCGTGTCTCGCCGACCCCTGGGTGACCGCCACCACGCGGTTCGCCTGCGAGAACAACTCCTAGCGTGACCGGGTCCACCGCCGGCCCCACCGGATGGTCCGACGACTCGTGGTCGTACCTGCACGACCCCCGGATGCCGGCGGTGGACCACGGCTGGAAACTGCACGTCTCGGCCCGCCCCGGCGAACTCGACGCCGTGGTCGCCCTCGTGCTGCCGGTGCTGCGACGGCACGTGTGCCACGCCAAGTTCGCCCGGGACGCGCAGACCCTGCGCACCGTCAACTCCGGTGCGGCGGGAGCCGGGATCGTCGGCAAGGCGATCACGGTCTACCCCGAGCCCGGCGGCGTCGTCGCCCTCGCCGCGGACCTGGTCGCCCTCCTGCGCGGGCGGGAGGGGCCCCGGGTCGTCAGCGACCGGCGGGTCGATCCCGACGCCCCCGTCTACTACCGCTACGGGCCCTTCACCGGCGACTACCGGACCGGGCGCGGCGGCCGCCTCGAATCGGTGATGACCGGCCCGGACGGCCGCCTCTTCGACGGCCTGGCGAGCGGCTCCTACCGCTGCCCGCCCTGGGCCGAGGACCCCTTCGCGCCGGCCCGGCCGCCCGCGGCCGCGCCCGTCTTCGGCGTGGGCGGCCGCTACGCGCTCACCGGCGGAATCGTCCGCAAACCCCAGGGGAACGTCTACCGCGCCCTCGACCGGTCCACCGGGCGGCCCGTGGTGGTCAAGCAGGCGCGTGCCTTCGTATCCGAGAACGCGTCCGGTACGGACACCCGCGACCGGCTGCGCAACGAGCACCGGGTCCTCGCCGCGCTCGACGCCGTCGAGGGCGTACCGCGCGGGCTGGACTACGTCCGGCACGCGCCGGACGAGTACCTGGTGATGAGCGACTGCGGCGACCGGAACCTGCGCCGGCACGTCCAGGACAACGGCCCCTACGCACCGCGGGACCTGACCGCCCTCGCCGCCCGCCTGCTCCGCACCCTCGACGGGATCCACGCCCGCGGGGTGGTCGTCCGCGACCTCAAGCCCGACAACGTGGTCCTGGACGCCGAGGGCCGCTGCCACGTCATCGACTTCGGCATCAGCGAACGCGACGGCGCCGGCCCGGGCGGCTCGACCCCCGGCTACAGCGCGCCGGTCCTGCGCCCCGGCGCACCGGCCGCCCCGGCCGACGACTACCACGCGCTGGGCGCGACCCTGTACTTCGCCGCCACCGGCCTGGACCCGGTGATCATCGGCCCCGACACCGCGGTCGACCGGGAACGGACCCTCGACGCCCTGGCGTGGGCGCTGCCCGGCCGCGCCCACGAGGGCATCCGGTCGATGGTGACGGGCCTGACGAGTCCGGACCCGGCCGTACGGACCTCCGCCGCGGGCCGGCTGCGGACGGGCACCCCGCAGCCGCCGTCCCGGCCGCTCCCCCGCGCCCGGCTCGACGACGACCTGCTGCGGGAGGTCATCGGGCACACGGCGGCCTCCTGCGTGGACGGGGCGCTGCGCATCATGGACCCGGAGCGCGCCACGCGTGCGCAGGTCCCCGCACCGCTCGACGTCTACGGCGGCGCCGCCGGGCTCGGCCTCGAACTGCTCCACCACCGCGAACTGCCGCGGGTGCGTGAGACGGTGGACGCGCTGGCGCGATGGACGGCGGCCCGGCCCCGGTCGGCGGCCATGTCAGCGGGGTTCTACACGGGCCACACCGGCATCGAGCTCTTCCTCGCGGCGGCCTCCGCGCAGCGCCCGGGCCCGCCCGTGCTGCCCCTGCCCGCCCGGACCCCGGACGGCGGACCGCCGGAGGCCGACCTGATCGACGGCGCGGCCGGGGTGGGCCTCGGCCACCTGCTCCTGTCCCGGCACCGCCCGGCGGCGGACCATCCAACCGCGGTGGACCACCTCGCGGCGGCGGCCGCCTGTGCGCGCATGCTGGCGTCCGGGGAGGCGCGTCTGACGGCCACGGGATCGGGGACCCCCGGCGACGCCGCCCTGGGCCGGGGCATCGCCCACGGGGAGGCGGGCGTCGCGTACTTCCTGCTGGAATACGGGGCCGCGACCGGGGACCGCGACGACCTCGCCCGGGCCCGGGAGGCGTGCGCCCGCCTCGCCGCCCGCACCCCGGACCTGATCGCGGCGGCCGGGGCTCCGGGGGCCACCCGCCGGTACGGCTCGTGGTGCCGCGGCCTCGCGGGCATCGGCACGGTCCTGGTCCGGGCCGCGGGTCGCCTCGCGGAACCCGGTTACCTCGCCCTCGCCGGACGCACGGCCCGCGCCTGCTCCGCGCTGGCCCCCCGGATGCCCCTGGTCGGCCAGTGCTGCGGCCTGTCGGGGGTCGGCGACTTCCTGCTGGACGTGGCGGACGCCGCGGCGTCGGAGGAGTTCCGGGCCGCCGCCGAAACGGTCGCCCTGATCGCCCTGTCCCGCAGCGGCGGCCCCCACTCCCGCCCCGTCTTCCCGGACTCCACCCTGACTGCGTCCTCGGTCACCTGGTCCGACGGCTCGGCGGGCGTCCTCGGATTCCTGCGGCGCCTCGCCGCGGGCGGGGGGCCGCGCCTGGGACTCCTCGACTGACCTGGGTGCCGATCCCGGCCGGCGGGTACGCCGAAGGGGCCGGCCCCTGCGGCGACCGCGCGGGGTCCGCGCCGGGCCCACCGCGCACGCGCGTCTGCTCAGGCGCCGGTGGAGGTCTCCACCAGCTCCGGTTCCGGCTCCGGCTTCCGCGCCGGCTTCAGGGCCAGCGAGACGGCGTAGAGGAGCGCGGCGAATCCGGCGCTCACCGCGACCAGGACCAGCCAGAACGAGCGCCCCGGGGCGCCGTCGGAGGCGAGCGCGGCGGCCAGGCCGTTGGCGCAGGCCCCGCCGCCGGCGATCGCCGTGCCGACGAAGCCGAAGGCCATGCCGCGCCGGTGTGCGGGGACGGTGGTGGCGATCTCGCTGTCGATCCGCGGGTCGATCAGTACCTCCGCGGCGGAGAAGAGCAGCACGCACACGATCAGCCCGCCCACCGACGCCAGGGAGGCGGCGGCGAAGCTGGCCGTCATCAGCAGCAGCGAGCCGGAGATGACCAGCGCCGAGCTGCTGATCTTGCCGGTGGACTGGTTCAGGGGGACCTGGAGCAGCACCACGGCGATGGCGTTGACGGTGAACAGGACGCCGACGAGGGACGAGCTCTGCACGCTGCCGGTGAACACCGGCAGCGCGTATTCGAGTTGGATGTAGCAGAACCCGAAGGCGAAGGCGCAGGCGAGCACCCAGGCGAGCTTCGCGCGGTCCAGGGAGGGGCCCGCGGCGTCGGAGGCCGTGGCCGCCGACGGGTCCGGTGCCGCCGGGTCCTGGACGTCCGTGAGCTTGCGCAGCCGCAGCAGGACCAGGGCCAGGACCAGGTAGGTGGCGCTGGTGACGACGAAGCCGATCCGGGGATCGCCGAGGAAGAGCAGCAGGCTACCGGCCAGCGGGCCCAGCGCGCAGCCCGCGTTGTTCGCCGTGCTGCGCAGGGCGAAGACCGTCCGCAGCTGCTCCCCCGTGCCGAGCAGCCGCACCAGTGCGGACTTGCCCGCGGGCACGTAGATCGCGCCGCCGAAGCCGAGCAGCGCGCAGGCGGCCACGACCGGCACGGGTCCGGAGACGGCCAGGAGCAGCAGGTACGACAGGGCCCTGACCACGAGCCCGCCGGACATGGCGCCGACGGGTCCGACGCGGTCGGCGATCCAGCCGCCGAGCATCGAGAGCCCCTGCTGGGACCAGAACTTCACCGTGATGGCCAGGGCGACCACGAAGGGGCTGAGGTGCTGCTCGCGGGTGAGGTAGACGGCGAGGTAGGGGATCACGATGTTGCTGCCGAACGCGACGGCGAAGTTGCCGGTCAGCAGCAGCAGGACGCCGGGCGTGCGCCGGGCGACGCGCAGGGTCTCGATCATGACGCGAGGTCCGGCGCGGGGCCCGACGCGGGGCCGGACCCGGGGTCCGCGGCCGCGTCCCGGATGACGGTGGCGCCGTCGAACCAGGCCCCGGCGGCGGCCAGTGCCCGCTCGACCTCCGCGCGCGAGGCGCCGGTGGCGAGTACGGAACCGATCTTCTCCACGCTCATCCGGGCCGGTTCGAGCACGGTGCCCGGCTCGGCGTGCCTGCGGTAGGCGGTGATGCCGGGCACCGGGCACGCGTCGGGTATCTCGACCAGGGTGCCGGGCCGCGGCGGGAACAGCGCGAGACCGGCGATCCGGTCCGGGGCCGCGGGGAGGGCGGGGGGTTCGTTCCCGCCGACGCTGCGGACGAAGACTTCGAGCAGGAAGTGGCCGAAGCCCAGCGTGACGACGTCCTCGATCATCCCGCCGCCCATGCGGCTGGCGACCTCGTTGAACACCAGGCGCCCGTCCGTGGCGCGGAAGACCTCGGCGTGGAACAGGGAGGTGGCCGGGGTCGGCAGGGCGGCGAGGGCCCGGCGCGTGAGGTCCCGGGCCGGCTCGAACAGGGGGTCGTCCGCATCCAGCATGCAACTGTGCAGGATCCGGCCCCGCTTGATGTCCAGGCAGGTGCTGTCGCCCTGGGTGGAGGGCCACATGAGCCGGGTCTCGCCGTCCACGACGATGCCGTCCACGTGCAGGAGTTCGTGCTCGATGTACTGCTCGGCGAGCAGGTGCGCGCCGTCGTCGGTGCCGAGGGCCCGGTGGGCGGCGAGCAGCGTGTCGACGTCGTGGCGGTCGTCCAGTACGTGGACGTCCATGGAGCCGCCGCCGCTGCGGGGCTTGACGACCACGGGGTAGCCGACCTCGTCGATGAACCGGAGCAGGTCGGCCAGGTTCGAGACGGGGGCGTAGGGGGCGACCGGGACGCCGGCCTCCGACAGGATGCGCTTCATCACGAGCTTGTCGCGGAAGGCGGTCGCGCTCGCGACGTCCTGCCCCGGCACGGCGAAGGCCTCGCGCAGCCGCGCGGCCCGCAGGAGGTCGAACTCCGAGAGGGATATGACGCCTTCGAAGCCCCACTTCTCGTGCATGGCGAGCGCCTGGCTCTCGACCAGGGGGTTGAAGTGGTAGTCCTGGACCACCTCGACGTGCGCGTACCCGGCGAGCTGGGAGGCGCGCTCCACGGGGTCGGAGGAGACGGCCGCCGCGTCGGTCAGCAGGACCGCTTCGTGGCCGGCGCCGAGCCAGTCCGGAAAGCGCATTCCGGTGAGCGGAGTCCGGTTGAGGACGAGGTACCTCATCGGACCTCCCCGGCGACGAGATTCCTCGTGTGCAGGAGCAACATACTCACAGGTTCGCTTCTCTCCATCGGTGGGACTCGTGCGCCGACTCGGTTGAACGACAGGAAACTACAGCAGCGTGCGCAGGCGGCCGCCCCACATCTGCGGTGCGACCAGGTCCGCCACGACGCGCTCGGCCGCCGAGGGCACCGGCAGGTGGCCGAGGGTGGTGAACGCGCGCAGCGCCACCGGCATCGAGGCCCGGCCCGCGCCGTCGTCGATCTTCACCGCGACGGCCCCGGCTCCCGGTGCGGCCAGCAGGTGCACGCCCTCGGCCCCGAGCTTGGCCAGCAGGCCCGGGAGGGCTTCCATCGCCCGCGCGTCGGTGCGGTCGGTGCCCTCGACCAGGCTCGGGTGGGCGCGCATCGCGTCGGCGACCGCGCGCTCGTCGGTGCCTTCGGCGGCCTCGACCAGGCGCGACGCCGCCCGCGCCAGTCCGGTCAGGCTCGCCGCGAAGACGGGTACGCCGCAGCCGTCGACGCCGGTCGCCGCGACCGGCTCGCCGGTCAGCTCCTCGACCACCGAGGCGGCCAGGACCTGGAGCGGGTGGCCGGGCTCCCGGTAGCCCGCGGTGTCCCAGCCGGACGCGACGCACGCCGCGAGCATCGCCGCGTGCTTGCCGGAGCAGGCCATGTACGCGCGCCGCGGCCCGCCGCCGGCGCGGACGACCGCGTTGCGGGAGTCGGGGTCGCCCGGCAGGTCCGCCGGGCACCGGAGCGCGTCCTCGGTGAGGCCCGCGCCGGCCAGGATCGCCTCGACCCGCTCGACGTGGATCGGCTCGCCGTGGTGGCTGGCCGCCGCGATCGCCAGCTCGCCCGGGTCGGCGGGCTTCCACCCGGCGCGCAGCATCGCGACGGCGAGCACCGGCTTGACGGCCGAGCGCGGGAAGACGGGCGAGGCGGCGTCGCCGACCGAGGCGATCAGTGCGCCCGCGGCGTCGACGACGGCGACGGAGCCGCGGTGGAAGCTCTCGGCGAAACCGGAGCGGACCATCTCGGCGACGGCGTCACCGCCACGGTAGACGGAGGGTTCAGGGCTCACTGCGGGCACTCCTTGCGGGGGTTGATGCGTCGAACAGGAAAGAGCCGTCGGCGTGCCGTTCCAGCGGGACGTCGAGGGACGGTACGCAGACACCGGTGTGGGCGCACGTACGGCCGGACCGGTTGACGTGGACGCCCCGGACGCCGGCATTGAGCGCGCCCACCACGTCCGCGTCGAACTCGTCGCCGATGTGGACCACGCGCACCGCCGTGGTGCCGAGCGCGTCGCCGAGCAGGGCGAGCCCCTCGGCGAACGCCTCCCCGGCGGGCTTGCGGTGGACGCCGTCTCCGCAGAAGCGCACGTGCGTGAAGTACGCACTCAGGCCGAGCCGCTCCACGATGTCGTCGCGCAGGGCGGCGTACGAGTTGGACACGGCGATGCACGGCACCCCGAGCGCCTCGATCGACCGGAGCAGCCGGACGGCGTCGGGGTACAGGCGCACCGCACCGAGCACGGTGCTGCGCCGGACGGCGACGAGGCCGTCCAGCTCGGAGGCGGACAAGCGGCGTCCGTGGCACGCTGCGTGGAACCGGCGGATCCGGTCGTGGTCGAACTCCTCGACCGGCAGCAGGCCCCGGTCCAGGGCGGATTCCACACCGGCGGACACCTCGTACCAGCGCGGCAGGTCCGAGCGGTGCCCGCCGATCGCTTCGAGCGCGCGCAGCGAGCTGTCGGCGTAGTCGATGAGGGTGCCGTCCAGGTCGAAGGACAGCGCGTCACAGCGCATGCGTCGTCGTACCTCCCTTGTGGGTGGGCCGGAACGTGCGGCCACGGCGCCGACGGGGCCGTGGCCGCACATCCCCTCTAGCGGACCCGGAACCGGAGCGTCTCGTTGACCTGGCGCTGCTTCTCCATGACGTCCTCGCGGGAACTGCCCGTGAAGATCACGTGGCCGTGCGCCTGCCACACCCGCGGCGGGACGTCGATCAGGTCGCCGATCTTGCTGTAGATCATGACCTCGGAGACGCTCTCGCTGGCTTCGAGGGCCTCGACGCCGTCCACGCCGACCAGCTCGCCGGGCTGCTCCCCGAAGTGCAGGGAGAAACCGACGTGCCGGACGTTGCGGTCGTCGACGAGGACGTCCACGGCCTGGCCGAGCGACACCTTGGTGAGGACCTCGACCATGTCGATCCCGGTGGAGAGCAGCACGCTCTGGTACACCGGGCCGCCGCCCAGACGGGCGCCGGTCTCCAGGATGTAGGGCTCGCCCTCGGGCGAGATCCGGAACTCGGTGTGGGTGGCGCCCTGCTCGATGCCGAGGCCCTCGTGCGCCAGCTTCGTGAACTCCTTGACCTTGGCCAGCGTCTCGCCCGTCAGCACGGTGGGCGTCGCGTAGAAGGTCTCTTCGAAGAACGGGCCGTCCATCGGCATCGGCTTGTCGTGCACGGCGACGACCGTGGTCTCGCCGTCCTGCACGTAGCTCTCGACGCTGATCTCGTTGCCGCGGAGGAACTCCTCCAGCAGGATGCCCTCGGAGTAGCGGGACTTGAGGAAGAAGAGCGGGTCATAGTCGAAGCCGGCCCAGGCGCCCGCGCGGATCTCCTCGAAGTGCTCGGCGAGCTCCTCCGCGTTGTCGACGCGGCGGACGAACATGCTGCCGCCGCCGATGATCGGCTTCATGACGAGGGGGTAGGAGATCGACTTGGCCGCCTCCTGCGCCTCCTCGATGGAGGAAGCGAGCGCGAAGCGCGGCTGCGAGATGCCGACCTTCTCGAAGGCCTGGCGCATGCTCAGCTTGTCGCGGCTCTTCTCGGCCGTGTCCGGGGAGATGTACGGAAGGCCGAGCTCCGCGGCGACCGCCGCCGCGGCGGGGACGCTGTGCTCGACGAACGCGATCACACCGGCGATGGGCTCGGACTCCTCCTTCGCGATCTCCACGCAACGGGCGACGGTCGCCTGGAGGTCACCGGTGGGCGCGGAGTAGACCGCGTCGACGTACTCGTGCTCCCAGCTGGGCTCCTCGACGACGACGATCGCGCGGTGGCCGAGCGCGTGGGCGGTCTCCGCGGCCTTGGCGAGGTGCTTGCGGCGGCTCGCATTGCGGGTGTGCAGGATCATGAGGGTCATATCAGTGGACCTTTCTTGATGGCGATCGCCATGTCAGGTGAGATTTCGTCGACCGAGGTGCCGAGCACGAGGACGGCCGGGCCTTTGGCGGCGAAGAAGGAGCTGATCCGCGCCGCGTCCTGGTCGGGGTCGTCGCAGGACATGACCGGCAGCCCGATGGCCTCGCAGATGCCGGGCCAGTCGATCCGGAGGAAGTCGCGGCTGACCGCGGCGGCTTTGTGGTGGTGGATGGCGTGCTGGTCGATCAGGTTGAGGCGGCCGTTGTCGAGGATCGTGACCTTCACGTTCAGACCGAGCCGGGCGATGGTCTCCAGCTCGCCGATGGACATGGTCAGTCCACCGTCCCCGACGAGCGTCCACACCGCGGCGTCGGGCCGGGCGACGGCCGCGCCCACCGAGGCGGGGATCGCGTAGCCGAGGCTTCCGGTGCCGCGCGGCGTGATGAGCCGCTGGGGCGTGACGAGGTGCAGGAGGGCGCCGAACCAGCCGCTGGCGACGCTGGCCTCGCCCACGCAGACGTCCTGGCCGGCCATGGCCGCGTTGACCGTCCGCACGAGGGAGGCGGTGCCCGAGGGCGACCAGCTGCCGGAGGCGGCGCGGGGGCGGGCGCCGCCGTACGACCAGTCGCCCAACTCCTGTGCCAGCAGCCGCAGTCCGCGGTCGATCTCCTCACGCAGCAACGAGCCGCGCTCCGGGGCGATGTCAGCGACCCGGGGATCGTGGTCGATCCGGACGAGGAACTGGTCGGCGGACGGCCAGGCGTACTGGTTGGTCGACTTGTCGCCCATTTTGGAACCGGCGTACAGCACGACGTCGCAGCCGCTGATGTACTCGTTGGCGGGGGTGTCGCCCTTCGACCCGACGACCCGGGGGGCATCGTCGCCGGTCTCCGACAGGACGCCCTTGCCGTTGAGCGTGGTGAACACCGGGATCCCGAAGCGGCCGACGAAGTCCCGCAGGACCTCGGCCGTGCCCTCGGTGTGGGATCCGCCGCCCGCGATGAGGGCGACGCTCGCGCCGTTCCTGATGGCCCGGGCGGCCGCCCGGGCGCGCTCCGCGACCCGCGGGTCGCCGGCCGGGTCCGCGGGGACCTCCGCATCGGCCGCGGGGGCCGGTGCGTTGAGCAGGGCCTCGTCCGCCTCGGCCTCCAGGACGTCCGGGGCGATCTCGATGACCACCGGACCCCGGCGCGGTCGCGCCGCGAGGGCCAGCGCGGCGTCGAGGGTCGCCAGCGCGCCCTCCTGCGCGCGGATCACGTAGACGCGCTTCGTGATGCTCTCGAAGAGCCGCGCGTGCTCGACCTGTCCGGTCGCCCACGGGCGCGCCGTGCTCTTGCTGGGCCCGGAGGTGATCAGCACGAGGGGGGTACCGCTGTTGTACGCCTCCAGCAGCGCCGGGGTGCAGTACGGGGACCCGATGCCGCCGGGCGCGTCGCACACCGCGACCTCTCCGCTGATCCGGGCGTACGCCTCGGCGGCGTAGGCGGCGCCGCGCGGGCACCGGCCCACGATGTGGGAGAGCGACTCGCTGCGCTGGAAGGCCGCGTAGAGGGAGAGGGACGTCTCCCCCGGGTACCCGAACACATGGGAGACGCCGTATTCGGACAGCCTCGCGGCCATCGCGTCCGCAACAGTGACCATGATCAGGAGGCCAGGATGTTCGAGGGGGTGGGGAGCAGCGGGCGCTCCGCTCCCGTGAGGACGATCAGCAGGTCGCTGTCCGCGTCGAGCGACCCTTCCTGGGCGCTGCGCATGGCGCCGGCGAGGCAGGCGGCCGCCGCGTAGCAGGCGTCGAAGCCGAGGGACTCCAGGAGGCCCTTGGCCATGTGCATGTCGGTCGTGCGGGCCGCGACCAGGGCGCCGTTGGTGTTCAGGCACATGGCGCGCATGTAGGGGTAGGTGTTCGTCGGGTCGCCCCGCTGGATGGCGTGCGCCAGTCCGTTGGGGTTGGCGACGATGTCCTCCTCGGCGACCGTGGCGCGACCCGCGTTCCAGGCGCTGACCATCGGGGAGCAGCTCTCCTCCTGTACGCCGATGAAGGCGGGGAGGTTGTCCATGAGGCCGATGCGGTGGAGTTCGACGGCGCCCTTGTAGCCGCCCAGCAGGCCCATGCCGCTGCTGATGGCCTGGAAGACGTGCGTGGGAGCGGTCGGCATCTGCTGGTACGCCTCGATGTAGGACATCTTGAGGCCTTCGCGGCGGGCGTAGTTGAAGAAGCCGCCCTCCCAGTAGTAGCCGTTCGCCTTGGCGAACTTCTGGGCCGCCGCGCCCGCGCCGACGAAGGTGTCGGCGACGGCGTGCGTGGTGATGCGCGGGTGGTCCGCGTAGTTGAGGCGGTAGGCGAACTGCTCGCCCACGAAGATGTGCAGCTTGAAGTCGCGGACCAGGTTCATGGCGTTCGCGTAGGCGGTCGAGCTGTTCCCGGTGGACGCCATGACGAACTCGTCCACGCCGATGCCCTTGAAGCGGCTCAGCGTGGCGGACGCGATGCGGTCCTTGGTCGAGCGCGTGGGATTGCGCGACTCGTCCTTGATGTGCACGGACCGGACGCCCAGCAGCCGGGCGAGCGGGGGCACGCTGGTGCAGGGCGTGTTGCCCTCGCCCAGCCAGGTGAGGTTCTCCTCGTCCGCGACGGGGAGGACGTCCTTGTAGCGCCGGAGCGGGTTGGGGTCCTCGTCGAACGGGCGGATCTCCGCGCGGTCGAGGGGGTACAGCACCTCGATCGCACCCTTGCACGCGGAACACCGGTTCGTCCGGGCGTCCGCTTCCTTCTCGCAGTCGAGGCACAGGTGCAGCGGGCCGTCGGCCAGCGCGCGGTTGGCGTAGAGCTTCTGATAGTCGAACATTAAGATTCCCCCGAACCCTTGTCTTCTCGCGGACGCGTGGCGATGGCCGTTCCGGCAGTCAGCCCGAGCGCGTGGCCATTTCGGAGAACGGGTCCCTCGACAAGGATGTTGTAATGATTCGGCATGTGCGTCTCGTCGAATCCGCTGATGGTTCCGAGCGTACGCCCGGCGCAAATCAGTTCGTCCCCGACGGCAAGTACGCCCGATGTGTCGAAAGCGGCGAAGCCGTAATATTCGACGTGATCGACGGGAAATTCAGGGCCGGGTCCCACGTTGATGAACTCGTGGACCTCGCCTGCGCGGATGCACCGCGTTTCCCATTTCGACGGCTTTATGGCGCGATCGTAACGGGTGTGGTCCATGACCGCAATCCAATGGAGCTGCAATGATTCTCTGCTGGAGAACAAATCGCTTACTGCTTCCTCGTACTCGGCTGGTCCCACGCCGAGGGACCGTGATGGAAACGGGAACCGAACCGGCTCGACGCGGTGACGCGCCGGTACAGCGAGATCGGAACGAATACCGTGACGAATGCCAGGGCTGCTGCAATGCGCATGGGGCCGGTCCTTTTCAGTCGAGCGGAATCTCGTCGCGCCAGTCGACGGCTTCGGCGAAGGGCGGCTGGTCGTCCTTGTGCAGCACGTGGCCGCCCAGGACGAGCACGTCCATCCCGGTGCGCATGAAGCAGCGGTAGGCGTCCTCGGGGGTGTGCACGATGGGTTCGCCGCGCACGTTGAACGAGGTGTTCACCAGGACCGGGCAGCCGGTGGCCGCCTTGAAGGCGCTCAGCAGCTTCGCGAAGGGCGCGTTGTCGCGCTCGGTGACGGTCTGCACCCGCGCCGAGAGGTCCACGTGGGTGATCGCGGGCAGTTCGGAGCGGATCTCGCCCAGGCTGCCCAGGCCGCGGCTGGGGCCGCCGGGCCGCAGCGCCGCCTCGGTCTTGATGCGGTCCGCGACTTCGGCGACGACCAGCATGTACGGGCTGTCGCCGACGAGGCCGAAGTAGTCCCCGGCGTCCTCGGCCAGCACGGCGGGCGCGAACGGGCGGAAGGACTCGCGGAACTTGATCTTGAGGTTCATCCGCTTCTGCATTTCCAGATCGCGCGGATCACCGATGATCGACCGCGCGCCGAGCGCCCGCGGACCGAACTCCATGCGCCCCTGGAACCAGCCCACCACGGCGCCGTCGGCCAGGTGGGTCGCGACCTCGTCGTACAGCTTGTCCTGCCCGTACGACCGGAAGACGTAGCCGTTCTCCGTGAGGAACCGCTCGATCTCCTCGTCGGAGAAGCCCGGTCCGAGCAGCGCGCCGGACATGCCGTCGCCGCCGCCGTTGCCGCCGCCGTCGGCGAGGTGCGGCCGGCCGTGCGTCGCGATCGAGTGGTCCAGTGCGGCGCCCAGCGCGCATCCCGCGTCACCGGCGGCCGGCTGGATCCACATCCGGTCGACGATGCCGGAGCGGCTCAGCACCCCGTTGGCGACGCAGTTCAGCGCGACGCCGCCGGCCATGACGAGCGAGCGCTCGCCGGTCTGCTCCACCGCGGCGCGCGCGAGCCCGAGCACGATCTCCTCGGTGACCACCTGCACGGAGGCCGCCAGGTCGCAGTGCCGCTGCTCCAGTTCGCTCTCCGCGTCCCGGATCGGGGCGCCGAACAGCTCCTCGAAGCCGCGTCCCACCATGCGCGTTCCCTGGTGGAACTCGAAGTACTTCATGTTGAGCGTGAACGAGCCGTCGGGGCGCAGGTTCACCAGCTCGCGGCGGATGAGGTCCGCGTACTTCGGCTCGCCGTAGGGCGCCAGGCCCATCAGCTTGTACTCGCCGGAGTCGACCTTGAAACCGCAGTAGTAGGTGAACGCCGAGTACAGCATGCCCACGGAGTGCGGGTAGGAGACCGAGTTGACCAGTTCGAGCGAGTTGCCGCGCCCGTGCCAGATCGTGGTGGTCTGCCATTCGCCCACGCCGTCGATGGTGAGCACGGCCGCGTTCTCGAACGGCGAGGGGTAGAACGCCGACGCCGCGTGCGAGCGGTGGTGCTGCGAGGCGACGGCGCGCGGCGCGGCGCCGCGTCCCAGCGCGTCCAGTTCGGAGTTCACCCGCTCCAGGACGTTGCGCTTCCAGCTCAGCCACTCGGGGAGCACGGCCGAGAACGGGCCGATCCCGCGCGGGCCGGCGCTGGCGAAGGAGGACAGTACGCGCCCGAACTTCAGGGACGGGTCCTCGTAGTACACGACCGCGTCGAGGTCGGCCAGGGAGATGCCGGCGTGGTCGAGGCAGTAGGCGATCGCGGCGCTCGGGAACGCCGGATCGTGCCGGATGCGGCTGAATCGTTCCTGCTGCGCGGCGGCCACGACGACGCCGTCGCGTACCAGCGCGGCCGCGCTGTCGTGGTAATAGGCCGAAATTCCCAGTGTATATACGGACATCAGGACACCCCCACCGGTGTGTGATGGAACAGCGACCGGCCTTGCGATCGAGGTTTCCACAGCGTTTTCTGGAATCGGTTGCCGATGAGATCGGCGAATCTGGACGGCAGCGGGGCGAGTGACTCGTAGCCGACCCGGACCCGCTCCCATTCGGCGGCGGACTCGGCCGGGCCCGACAGCTTCGCCACCGTGCGCATGTGCGTGTCGATCGCGTCGGCGGCCCAGGCCGAATGGCCCGTGGACACGTTGTCGATCGTGTTGTGCAGGTCGACGAAATGCGTGGAGAAGCCGTAGTGCTTCAGGAACGTCCGCGCCGTGCGGTAGCTCCCGCCGACCCCGGAGAGTTCCATGGCCAGGTTCATGCCGAGGATTTCCGGCAGGAACGTGTGCGGCAGCTTCCCGAGGCACAGCCAGTAGACCGGCCTTTCGAGCGATTCCTCCCGGAACCGGGTGTCGTAGGCGAACTCCCTACTGCCGGTCGGGGCCAGCTCGATGCCCATTTCGCGCAGGACGTCGCGGTAGATCTTGGGATGGTTGATCTCGATGTCGCCGTTGCCCAGTTCGTCCCAGTAGGTCTCGAACAGGGGGAAGCCGAACCGTGTGGTGGCGAGCCCGGCATCGGTGAACCCCTGCAACCAGGAGCCGTCGATCAGCGTCAGCGGCGCCAGTTGCAGCGTGGAGTCGATGACCTCCTCGCGGCTGGGCATCCCGTTCGACCTGCTGGTCTCGAACTCGGCGCCGTGCTTGTCGTGCTTGTCCAGCAGCCAGGGCCGCAGACCGGCCGACGTCCAGCTCTCCGGCAGCGACCGGTCCGTACGCCCCACCGACAGCTTCGCCCGGGCCAGCCAGCGCTTCACGTAGCGCAGGGCGAACGCGCGGGTGGCCGGAGCCAGCGCCCGGCCCTGCAGGACGAAGTACGCCTCGCGGATGTCACCGGGCGCCACCCCGTCCTCGGGGGTGCCGGCCGCTTCGAGGGCGTCGAGGTCCTGGACCCGCGGGGCCGGGGCGGCCGGGGGCAGCGCGGGCCGCGGTTCGGTGTCGGCGAGCGAGTCGATCCACTTCGAGATGATCTCGACGTCGTCGGGCGAGAAGACCCGGAACATCGGCCCCTTCGGACCGATCAGGCCGTTCACCAGCGAACTGCGCTCCGCGCGCCCGGGCTTGACCATGCGGGTCGCCGCCAGCTCGCGCAGCAGCGGAGCGGGGTCGGACTGCGCGCGCTCCAGCAGCTCGGAGAGCGTGCCGTCGCCCATCGGGAAGTCCTGGTGGTAGACGGCGCCCTCCCGGGCGCGCTCCCGGATCAGCTGCTCCATCGCCCGCCGGGGATCCAGCGCGGCCGCGGCCTCGTCCAGCAGCAGCCGGTCCCACGCGCGCAGGGCGTTCAGCATCCAGGCCGCACCGCGCTCCACCGCGCCGCGCGCGTCGGGTCCCGCCGCGCAGAACTTCTCGGCGATGCCGCGCGAGACCTCCAGGGGCTCGCAGACGTCGGTCGCGCCGGTGGACCGCGCCAGGTCCAGGCGCGCCCGTTCGCTGCGCGCGCCGTCACTGCCGGCGTCGCGGCCGCCGCTGCGGTCATCGCCGCCGTCGCCGCCGTCCGGGCCGAGCACGGACCAGCAGGGCAGTGCCCCGGCCGTCCGCATGACCAGGTCGATCCCCGCGAGCAGCGGCGCGAACGCGTCGCTGCGCCGGGTGAGCGCGAACAGGGTCGCGGGCAGGGCGAACATGTGGTCCCGGATCTGCCGTTCGGCGGCCAGTTCGGCCGCTTCCACGGCCAGTTCGGGCCGGCCGTACCGCGTCGCGAGCATCTTGAAGGCGTCGAAGCGCGACGACCGGGGCCCGCCGACGCCGATGTCGTCGGCGAACAGGGCGAGGATCCGCAGGTGGACCTCGTCCTCGAAGACGCCTGGTGCGCTCATCCCCTGGAGCCACGCCCCGAGCGTCGAGGCGAGCGGGGCGGACTGCCTGAGCACGGCGTGCGCCAGGGCCGCCGATGAGCCGGAACGGCCGGCCGTGGCGGCCAGTTCCCGGTAGGCGCCGGACTGTTCGTCCGCCCATGCCCGCACCGCGTCGAGCGTGTCGGACAGGTTTGGAGGGGTGGCCTCGGGATCGTCGGATGCGACCTCGGCCATGAGTGTGCGAATCGTGGTGCTGCCCAGAAACAGTTCCGGGTCGACACACCGGCGGTACGTCTCACGCCACATTAAATGCCCTTGCTGTGTTCGGCCGATCCTAGAACATGGGATAGATCGAGGTGTCCGTCTTCTTGGGCTTGTTCTTCCGCCCGAAGATCCGGCTGATGATGGACTTGATGAACGACATGCGAAAACCTTTCGCTAGATGTTTTCCAGGATCTTGCGGGCCACGAAGTCATGACCGTTGTCGGTGAGGTGGATCCGGTCGATGAACAACCAGTCGTCCGCGGCAGCCGATTGCGTCATGACCGGGCTGAAATTGACGAAGTCGATGCCGAGGTTCTTCGCCCCCTGCTCCAGCTTCGCCGCGTATTCCACGTTCACTTCGCGGCTCAGGATGTCGCCGTACATCGCGGCGAAGCCACCCATGCGTTCGAGCTCGTCGAAGATGAGTTCCTCTTCCCGGCTGCCCTTGTCCCGCACCCAGCCGGACAGGGGCTGGAGAATGTAGGTGATCTTCGCGTCCCAGGTGGAGGCGAGCGCCTTCCAGGCGTCCAGGTGCCGGATCGTGAGTTCGGCGGCGTAATCGATCTGCTCGGTGATGCTGGGCACCACCGGCTCGGCGACCGCGGCGGGTTCCTGCTTCTTGCGGAACAGGTTCTTCACCGACGGGCCGGCGGCCTTGGGTTCTTTATGCCGTCCGAGCATTTCGTTGTACATGTTGTACTGGAAGAACGTGCCGTGGTCCTCGTTCCTGACCTGCGGCATCCGCGCCAGGCTCAGGTTGTTGAAACCGGAGAACAGCACGATCTCGTCCACCTTGGGGAGCAGGTGGCGGTAGAGGGTGAGCAGCAGCAGCTCCTGCGTGGAGTTGAAGCTGCGGCCGCCGAAGTTCAGCCAGGTCTGGTCGCGGGGGTCGTGGACGTTCAGCCGCGAAGGCAGCGTCCAGGCGTCCGAACTGGCGCCGATGCCGAAGACGGTCGAACTGCCCGCCAGCAGGCGTACCGACTCGGAATCATGGTGGTCGGCCGCCGAATAGCTGCGGTCTCCGTGGGTGGCGTACCGAAAACCTACGGAATCGGTGTTCACCACGTCCGAGCTGTAGGACTGCGGGTGGAAATACAGCAGGTGCGGAAGCCAGCGTATCTCCCCCTTGCTCGTGAACTTCTCCTCGTAGCCCCGCAGGTACGGTGCCAGCTCGGTGCGGATACTCACAGGTGCTCCTCAGGCCATACGAGACCTTCGTCGAAAATGTGCAGGAATATGCAGGGTGTGCGGGCACGTGCAGGAACGCGCCGGAACGTGCGGGAAAATTATTCGAGTTCGAGGCGGATCGATTTCACGAGTCCGTCGTACGTCCGCGCGAGCGCGTCGTCGCTGTCGGCGGTGAAGAGGACGTGGCCGTGCGACTGCCAGACCCGCGGGGGCACGTCGACGGCGTCGCCGACCGTGCGGTAGACGGCGAGTTCGTGCACACTGGGGTCGAGTTCGGCTTCCCGCACCCCGGTGATCGCGCTGATCCTTCCGGCCCTCTCCGCGAAGAACAGGTAGAACCCGGTCGGGACCGGCTCGGGGCGGGGCGTGAGGTCCGGCGTGCGGCCGGAGGCGACGTCCAGGACCGCGGACACGAGGTCGACACCGGTGCTCAGCAGGACCGACTGGTAGACCGGGCCGCCCCCGATGCGCGCCGCGGTCTCCAGGATCTTCGGAGTGCCGTCGTCCTGGATCCGGAATTCCGTGTGCGTGGCGCCCGTGGTCACGCCGATGGCCCGGTGGGCCGCCTCGACGAGTTCGGTGACGCGCTGCTGCACTTGTGCCGGAAGCCGACTGGGGGTGGTGTAGTGCACGTCCGCGAAGTAGGGGCCGGTCGAGGGGAGCGGCTTGTCGTGGATGGCGATCACCCGCGCCCGGCCGTCCACGACGATCGACTCGACGCTGATCTCCGCCCCGGGCAGGTATTCCTCCAGGAGGACCGCGCCGGAGTAGGCGCTCACGACCCACGCGTAGAGCGGATTGTTCTCGATTCCGGCCCACGCGCCCCGCTGGATGGTGGCGAAGTGCTCGGTGAGTTCGTCGATGTCGTCCACCCGGCGCAGGTAGCCGGTGTCGTTGTCGACGAGCGGTTTCAGCACGAGGGGGAAGCCGATGCGCGCGGATTCCGTCAGCGCCTCTTCCAGGGTCCTCGCGAGGCCGTAGGCGGGCTGCGGGACGTTCTCCGCGCCGAAGGCCCGGCGCATCGCGTACTTGTCGCGCACCGTACGGGCCGCGTGTTCGCCGATGAAGGGCAATCCCAGCTCGGCCGCCACCGCCGCGGCGGCCGGCACGCTGTGGCCGACGAAGGCCGCCACGGCGCGAATCGGTTCCGGTTCCGATGCGGCGAGTTCACGGACCGCGGAAACCGTGGCCTCGATGTCCGAGGTGTCCACCGGCAGGACGACATCCGCGAATTCGGACTCCCACGTGGGGTTCTTCACGATCAGCAGAAGGCGCTCGCCGTGGTCTTTCGCATATTTCGCGGCACGTGCCAGGTGGGTGCGGCGGCTCGCGTTGGATGTGTGGAGTATAAGAATGCTCATTCTTTGTCTTTCCATGCATCGCGAGGACAAGACAGCTGCGGCCGGGCATACCAGGAGGAACTCCGCACCGAGCTGTGCCCGGGGTCTCTCAGGATTGCGGGCCGATGGCGGACGATCTCCGCTCGGGACGCCCTTTCGGCACACGCGGTCGCCTTTGACCGGGGCGGGCGGCGGGGAAAATCGGTCTGGCCGGCTCCCGGACTCCGCAGATCAGCATGTATCCCTGATCGCAACCATTCAAAACTTTTATCCCCCCTGTCCGCTTTCAGTGCATGCAAGATCGCTGAACGTTCGCAATCTAACCACACGTTCGCGCCATGGCGAACGACGGCTCGCGTCACGGAGGTTGGGGACGGAGTCTGTCAAGTAGGGGCATTCAAGGGCGAGATGTGTGAAGGTTGCGGCGGCCAAAATTTTCCCCATCTGGGGCGGTTTGAGCGCCGAGTAATTTTCCATCCGTAATTCCCCGGATTGGCCTTGTGCACAGGGGTGTTCACCACCGGTCCTCCTTCGCGGAGCGGCAGCGCCCCGCACGCCTTCCACCTGCGGCGAAGGCGGCAGCGGGCTCGGCGACGACCGGGTACGGGACCGCCCGGCGGGGCCGCCCACGGACCCCCGGGGCGGGCCGGGCAGGGGCGGAGCGGGCCGGGATCATCCCAGACCCGCCGGCCGAGCGGGTACCGGCGGGAACAGGCCGCTCGCCGACTCCCCCTGCAACCCCTCAACTTCCTTGCGGGCAGGTCTGTCCGGGTGAAAGGAAGCGCATCATGACAACGTTGTTTTCGGGGGTCGCGAATACGCAACTCCCGCGCACTGAACGGAAACTGACGCTCAGTGGAAAATCAGCACCTCTGCACGAGGATGAACCCTTGGCGACATCTCCTCGGCGGACACGTGTCCTACGGCACAAAACGAAATGCGCCGGACCCTTCGCAGGGCCCGGCGCATTGCTCGAACGGATCAGGAACGGACGTACAGCGCCGACCGGCCCGCGTAGAGGGCCTGGCCGCCCAGCTCCTCCTCGATACGGATGAGCTGGTTGTACTTGGCCGTACGGTCCGAACGGGACAGGGAACCCGTCTTGATCTGGCCGCAGCCCGTCGCGACCGCCAGGTCCGCGATGGTGGTGTCCTCGGTCTCGCCGGAACGGTGCGACATGACGACCGTGTAGCCCGCCTTGTGGGCGGTGTCCACGGTGGTGAGGGTCTCGGTGAGCGAACCGATCTGGTTCACCTTCACCAGGATGGAGTTGGCGATCCCGTCGCGGATGCCGTCGTTCAGCCGGTCCACGTTGGTGCAGAACACGTCGTCGCCGGTGAGCTGGCACTTGTCGCCCAGCACCTGCATCAGCAGCTTCCAGCCCTCGAAGTCGTCCTCCGCCATGGCGTCCTCGATCGAGGAGATCGGGTAGCGGGAGACCAGGTCCGCGAGGTACTGCGCGTGCTCCTCCACGGAGCGCTTCTTGCCCTCGCCCGCGTAGTCGTAGAAACCGTCCTTGTAGAACTCGGACGTCGCCGGGTCCATGACCAGGGTGATGTCCTCGCCGGGCGTGTACCCGGACTTCTCGATGGCGTCCACGACGAACTGCAGCGCCTCGTCGGAGGTGCGCAGGTTCGGGGCGAAACCGCCCTCGTCGCCCACCCCGGTGCTGTGGCCGGCGTCGGAGAGCGACGTGCGCAGGGTGTGGAAGACCTCGGAGCCCATCCGCACGGCCTCGAAGAAGTTCTCCGCGCCGATCGGCGCGATCATGAACTCCTGGAAGTCCAGGGCGTTGTTGGCGTGCGCGCCACCGTTGATGATGTTCATCATCGGCACGGGCAGCAGGCGGGCGCCCGACCCCCCGACGTAGCGGTACAGCGGCACGCGGTGCGCCGCGGCCGCCGCCTTCACGGTGGCGAGCGAGACGCCGAGGATGGCGTTCGCGCCCAGCTTCCCCTTGTTGGGGGTGCCGTCGAGCGCGATCATCACCTCGTCGACCAGCGCCTGGTTCTCCGCCTCGACCCCCACGAGGGAGTCCGCTATGACGCCGTTGACCGCTTCGACCGCCGTGCGAACGCCCTTGCCGTGGAAGCGGGAAGCGTCACCGTCACGGAGTTCGACGGCCTCGTTGGCGCCGGTCGACGCCCCGGAGGGAACCGCCGCACGGCCCACCGACCCGTCCTCCAGGAGGACATCCACCTCGACGGTCGGGTTGCCCCTGCTGTCCAAGACTTCGCGTCCGACAACTCGGGTAATCGCAGTCATCATGCTCCTTCATTACTGATCGGCGCCACGGAGCCTTCGCTTATGTCCAAGACTTCTCGGACATAAAAACCAATCCCCCATGAAAGCCACGCCCGTTGATTCGGATGTTGACATCTTCCCACGCCCCCGTCTCACCCCTCGGGCACCTGTGAAGCACACAAACCGCCACCAGGCGTTCAGGGAATAGCCATGGAGCGCAGCCGACCCCCCTCGGAAGCGCGCCAATTTCCTTTCACGCGGGGGATCTCCCGCTTCCCAGCCGGAGCCCCTACTTCGCGAAGTGCCAGGTGACCTTGATGTCGCCGCCGTCCCTGGGGGCGAGGGCCGAGAAGGCGCGGGGCGTCAGGTCGAGGCCGTTCTTCGGCGTGGTGGGAGCCGCGTCGACCACCCGCACGGTCACCGACTTGCCCTTGTACGTGACGACGACCTTCAGCCCGCAGTAGGCGTTGCGGCCGTGTCCCCCGGATTCGAACACCCTGTGGTCGAGGGCGACGGACATGTCGTCGTCCCCGATGCGCTCCCCGCACGCCCCGGCGACGCCGTCCGGCTGGAACCAGCCCGCCATTCCGGTGAAGTTGCCCTTGGGCGGCCTCACCGGCTTGCCCGGAGCGGGAGGGGTCGTCGAGACGCCGGGGTCCGGGGCGACGGTGGAACCGGGCGGTGCGGTGGGGGTGGAGGTGGGCTCCACGGGCCGCTCCGTGGAACTCGGCGCGGCGACGACGGCGCGGGTCTCCTCCGCGGAGGCGGAGGCGGAAGCGGTGGAGGTGGGCTCCACGGGCTGCCCCGTGGTACTCGGCGCGGCGACGACGGCGCCGGTGTCCTCCGAGGCGGAGGCGGTGGCGATGGTGACCAGGGCGGCGGAACCCACGGCCAGGACGGCCGTGGCCGCAGTGATGGCGATTCTTGCTCTCATCGCGCCACGATGACGAACGCTGCTAACACTCCCCTAACGTCCGGTCAACGCTCGATGATCACCCCCAGCGTAAGCTGCGGGCCGCTACCGTGCGGCCATGACCACACTGCCCGACTGGATGCGCCCGCCGCGCGCGGAAGGCTGGTTCGCGGAGGACCTCGACCGCCTCCCCGAGGCTCCCCGCCACACCGAGCTGATCGACGGAGCCCTCGTCTTCACGCTGTGGCCCCCAGAGGTCTTGGCACGGCCGCCTCGTCACCGCCCTGACCACCACGCTCATGGCGCAGGCGCCGTCCGGCTTCGAGGTCGAGCGCGACATGACGATCCGCCTCGATGCCCGGAACCGCCCTGAGCCGGATCTCCTGCTCGCCGACGTGCCCTACGATCCCGACCGCACCTGGTTCGCCCCCGAGAACGTCCAGCTCGTCGTCGAGGTCGTCTCCCCCGAGTCCGCCCATCGCGATCGCACGGTAAAGCTCCGCAAGTACGCGGAGGCCGGCATCCCGCACTACTGGTGCGTCGAGGACGAGCACGGCGCACCCGTCGTCCACGTCTACGAACTCGACCTACCCACCCGCGCCTACGCCCCCGCCGGGATCTTCCGCGGCACCCTCCAGCGCCCCGTTCCCTTCGAGATCAGCCTGGACCTCGACAAGCTCACACCGCCCCGAAGCAGTCTCGGCGATCAGTAGTGGTACCGGGCGGCCAGGAGGACGATTTCCTTGTCCGTCACCAGGTAGACGAGGCGGTGCTCGTCGTCGATCCGCCGCGACCCCACCCCGGGCAGGTGGTACTTCAAGGGTTCCGGCTTGCCGATCCCTGAGAACGGGTCACACTTGACGTCCTCGATGAGCTTGTTGATCCGGACGAGCATCTTGCGGTCGTTCTTCAGCCAGGACGCGTAGTCCTCCCAGCCCTGATCCTCGAAGACAAGCCTCACGCGGCACCCGCACCTGCGTCCGCCTAGTCCGGATCGATCAGCTCGCGCTCCGACACGTTGATGTTGGCCAGGGCATTCTCGTACGCCTTGAGCAGCCGACGGGCGTTCGCCGGTGAGCGCAGCAAGTACGAGCCCTCGCGCAGCGCCGCATAGTCCTCGGCCGAGACGAGCACGGCGTTGCCGTGCTTCGAGACGATCTCGATGGCCTCGAACCGTCTTCCGCCCGGAGGCACAGGCCGAGCTCCGGAAGATCCCTCGCGACATGGCTCTGCGCATCCTTGCCGAGCTGACCGAGCTGGAGACCGACCCCTTCGGCTTCAACACCACCGCACTCGTCTCGCAGCCCGAGCGCCGCCGCCTGCGCACGGGCGGCGACTACCGCGTCGTCCACACGCTCGACGACGGGGAGCTGGTGATCTGGCCGTCCATGACGAAGGGGCCGGACTCGCCAGAGTCCGGCCCCTTCCGATCTGCACGACCGACTACACGTTGAAGCGGAACTCCACCACGTCGCCGTCCTGCATGACGTAGTCCTTGCCCTCCATGCGGGCCTTGCCCTTGGCGCGGGCTTCGGCGACCGAGCCGCATTCGACCAGGTCCGCGAAGGAGATGACCTCGGCCTTGATGAAGCCGCGCTGGAAGTCCGTGTGGATCACGCCGGCCGCCTCGGGGGCGGTGGCGCCCTTCTTGATCGTCCAGGCGCGGGTTTCCTTCGGGCCGGCCGTCAGGTAGGTCTGGAGGCCCAGGGTCGTGAAGCCGACGCGGCCCAGGGTGGCCATGCCCGGCTCTTCCTGGCCGACCGACTGGAGGAGTTCGAGGGCTTCCTCGTCGTCCAGTTCGATCAGCTCCGCCTCCAGCTTGGCGTTCAGGAAGATCGCCTCGGCGGGGGCGACCAGCGCGCTCTGCTCCGCCTTGAAGGCGTCGTCCGTCAGCTCGTCCTCGTCCACGTTGAAGACGTAGAGGAACGGCTTGACGGTCAGCAGGTGCAGCTCGTGGAGGAGGTCGCCCTGCTCCGTGCCCTTGGTGATGCCGTGCGAGAAGAGGGTGTCGCCCGCTTCCAGGATCTTCTGGGCCTTCTCGACCGCGCCGAGGACCGCGACCTTCTCCTTCTGGAGGCGGGACTCCTTCGTCAGGCGCGGCACCGCCTTCTCGATCGACTGGAGGTCGGCGAGGATCAGCTCGGTGTTGATCGTCTCGATGTCGTCCTTCGGCGAGACCTTGCCGTCGACGTGGACGACGTTCTCGTCGGCGAAGGCGCGGATGACCTGGCAGATCGCGTCGGACTCGCGGATGTTCGCGAGGAACTTGTTGCCGAGGCCCTCGCCCTCCGAGGCGCCGCGCACGATGCCCGCGATGTCGACGAAGTCGACGGTCGCCGGGATGACCTTCTGGGAACCGAAGATGCCCGCCAGGACGGCGAGGCGGGCGTCCGGGACGCCGACGACGCCGACGTTCGGCTCGATGGTGGCGAACGGGTAGTTGGCCGCCAGCACGTCGTTCTTGGTCAGGGCGTTGAAAAGGGTCGACTTGCCGACATTCGGCAGGCCGACGATTCCGATCGTGAGCGACACGTTGGCGACTTCCCGTAGTGGAGGGGGCTGGCCCGGGTACGGGCCATCGGACAGTTTACTTTCCGATGCGCGCCGGTGGATGTACGCGTGTCCAGGCACCCGTCCGGGGCCCGCGCCGCCTAGCTTGGTCCAGTGGAGCGAGACAGGATGCGATCGGCATATCACCCGCAGCGACAGCCGGCGGCGGCGCGGCGGCCCGCCGCCGTACCCCCGCAGGCCGGCGGGCCCCGGCCCGGACCGCGGCCCGGCCCCCGGGTGGCCCGGCGGCTGCCGCGGCCCCGGCTGACCGGGCTCGGCGGCGGGCTCTTCGCCTGCGCCGCGATGGTGCTGGCCTCCGGGATCGACTGGCTGCTCTTCGACGCGTCGTTCCTCGGGTACGGGCTGCTCTTCCTGCCCGTCGCCGCCGCGACCGCGCTCTGGGTGCGCCCCGCCGACCTGGTCACCGCGCCGATCGCCGCCCCGATCGCCTTCACCGCCGGGGTCTGGCCCCTCGCGGGCGGCTCCGGCGGCTTCGGCGGTCAGCTGATGGGCGTGGTCACGGCGCTGTCCCTGCACGCCGGGTGGCTGTACGCCGGGACCCTGATCGCCGCTCTGATCGCGGTGGTGCGCAAGGCCGTGCTCATCGGACGGCGGCGCACCCCGCCCCGCCGCGTCGCCTGACGAAGCCCCGCCGCACAGCCCGACCCGCCCCCTCACGTGAGCAGACCGCGCCCCCTCACGACGAGGCGGGCCGCGCCGCCATCGCCGCGCCCACGATCCCCGCGTTGTTCTGGAGGGTCGCGGGGACGATCTCCGCGCGGATGCCCTCGATCAGCGGCAGGAACTTCTCCGGCTTGCGGCTCACGCCGCCGCCGAGGATGAAGAGGTCCGGCGAGAACAGCATCTCCACGTGGGCCAGGTACCTCTGCAGCCGGTGGGCCCAGCGTTCCCAGCTGAGGTCGCCGTCCTCCTTGGCCTTCACCGAGGCGCGGCTCTCCGCGTCGTGACCGCGCAGTTCCAGGTGGCCCAGTTCGCTGTTGGGGACCAGGTGGCCGTCCGTGAAGAGGGCGCTGCCGATGCCCGTGCCCAGGGTCAGGAGGATGACCGTACCGCCGCGGCCGCGGCCCGCTCCGTACGTCATCTCCGCGACGCCCGCCGCGTCCGCGTCGTTCAGGACCGTGACCGGGAGGCCGTCCAGGCGTTCCGAGAGCAGTTTCGCGGCGTCCAGGCCGACCCAGCCCTCGTCCACGTTGGCGGCCGAGCGCGTGATGCCGCCGGTCACGACCCCTGGGAAGGTGACGCCGACCGGGCCGCTCCAGTCGAAGTGCCGTACGACCTCCGCGACGCATCCGGCCACCCCGTCGGGAGTGGCCGGATGCGGTGTCAGTACTTTGTGGCGCTCCTGCGCCAGGTCGCCGCGGTCAAGGTCCACGGGAGCGCCCTTGATCCCGGAACCGCCGATGTCCACACCGAAGATCTGCATGGACCCACCGTACGAAAAACAGCGCGGCGGGGTGAGGTGACCCGGCCCAGGGGGGCGGCTAGCCGCCCGCGAGCAGGTTCGCGGCCTCGGTGCGCAGGTCGCGGCGCAGCTCCTTCGGCAGCGAGAAGACGATCGACTCCTCGGCCGTCTTGACGATCTCCACGTCGGCGTAGCCCCGCTGCGCGAGCCACTCCAGCACTTCCTCGACCAGGACCTCCGGCACCGAGGCGCCCGAGGTCAGGCCGACCGTGGTGACGCCCTCCAGCCAGGCCTCGTCGATCTCGCTCGCGAAGTCCACGAGGTGCGCGGCGCCCGCGCCCGCGTCCAGGGCGACCTCGACCAGCCGGATCGAGTTCGAGGAGTTCTTCGAGCCGACGACGATGACGAGGTCGGAGTCGGCGCCCATCACCTTGACGGCGGCCTGCCGGTTCGAGGTCGCGTAGCAGATGTCGTCGCTCGGCGGCGAGACCAGCAGCGGGAACTTGGTCTTCAGCGCGTCGACCGTCTCCATCGTCTCGTCGACGGAGAGCGTGGTCTGCGACAGCCAGACGACCTTGGACTCGTCGCGGACGGTGACCTTGGCGACGTCCTCGGGGCCGTCGACGATCGTGATGTGGTCCGGGGCCTCGCCGGAGGTGCCGATGACCTCTTCGTGGCCCTCGTGGCCGATGAGGAGGATGTCGAAGTCCTCGTTCGCGTACCGGACGGCTTCCTTGTGCACCTTGGTGACCAGGGGGCAGGTCGCGTCGATCGTCGCGAGCTTGCGCTCGGCGGCCTCGTCGTGGACGACGGGGGCCACGCCGTGCGCCGAGAACATCACGATGGAGCCCTCGGGGACCTCCTCGGTCCGCTCGACGAAGACGGCGCCCTTCTTCTCCAGCGTCTGGACGACGTACTTGTTGTGGACGATCTCGTGCCGGACGTAGACCGGGGCGCCGTACTGCTCCAGCGCCTTCTCGACGGCGATCACGGCGCGGTCGACGCCCGCGCAGTAGCCGCGCGGGGCGGCGAGGAGGACACGGCGGGAAGCGGCAGCAGTCATGGCGTCCATCGTACGGGGGTGTCCAACAGGCCGGACGTCGCCCGTTCGGCAGAGACTGGACCGAAAGCGTGTCCACAGCGTCGCTCGGAGGGCGGATGGTGTCCGGTACGGATCGCGATACGGATGCCGCCGCGGAGGCCGGCCCGGCGCCCGACGGCGCCCCCGAGGGGCGGCTGCGGCGCAGTCTGGGCTTCCGCGACCTGGTCGTCTACGGCCTGCTCTTCATCGCGCCGATGGCCCCGGTCGGCATCTTCGGCACCCTCGACGCGAAGTCGCACGGCGCCGTGGCCCTGGTCTACCTCGCGGCCACCGTCGCGATGGCCTTCACGGCCTTCTCGTACGCGCAGATGGTGCGGGTCGCGCCGCAGGCCGGTTCGGTCTTCACCTACGCCCGCAAGGGCCTGGGCGAGGGGGCGGGGCTGATCGCCGGGTGGATGGCGATGCTCGACTACCTGCTGATCCCGGCGGTGGCGTACCTCTTCTCGGGGATCGCGATGAACGCGCTGGTGCCCGAGGTGTCGCGCTGGGTGTGGACGGCGCTGGCCGTGGTGATCACCACGCTGCTGAACCTGTGGGGCGTACGGGCGGCGGCGCGCGTCGGCTTCGCCGTGCTGGCCCTGGAGATCCTGGTCCTGCTGGTGTTCCTGGTCGCCGCCGTGACCGCACTGGTCCAGGACGGCGCGCGGCGCGGCTGGCTCTCCCCGCTGACCGGGGACGGCTCGCTCGGCTTCTCGCTCGGGGCGGTGGTCGGGGCGGTGTCGGTGGCGGTCCTGTCCTACCTGGGGTTCGACGCGATCGCCTCCTTCGCGGAGGAGGTGACGGGCGGGAGCGCGAAGGTCGCGCGGGCGGTGCTCTTCTGCCTGGCCCTGACCGGCGTGCTCTTCATCGCCCAGACCTATCTGGCGGCGCTGCTGACCCCGGTGTCCGCCGCCGAGCTGGCGGCGGAGCCGGCGCTCCAGGGCCCGGCGTTCTACACCACCGCCGAGTCGGCCGTGGGGCCCTGGCTGCACGACCTCGTCGCGGTCAGCAAGGCGATCGGGGCGGCCTTCGCGGCGCTGGCCGGGCAGGCGGCGGCCGGCCGGCTGCTGTTCGCGATGGCGCGCGACCGGCGGCTGCCGCGGGCACTCGCGCGCACCTGGGGCGGCACCCCGCGCCCGGCGCTGCTCGTCGCGGCGACCGTGACGCTGGTCGCGGCGCTCTGGGCCGCCCGGCGCGACGACGGGCTCGACCACCTGGTCTCCGTCGTGGACGTCGGGGCGCTGGTGGCCTTCACCCTGCTGCACGCCTCCGTGGTCGGCTGGTTCGTCGTACGCCGCTCCGGGGGCGCCCCGCGCTGGTGGCAGCACCTGGTGGTGCCGGTCCTCGGCGCGGCGGTGACGGTCGCGGTGATCGTCGGGGCGTCGCCCACCGCCCAGTGGGTGGGCGCGCTCTGGCTCGCCGTGGGGCTGGTGGTGCTGGTGGCACAGCGGGGGCGGCGCACGGGCGCCGGACCCGGCGCGTGATCCGACGGAGCCGACCCGGTCCGACGTGACGGAGCCGACCCGGTCCGACCTGACGGACCCGGCGCACGACCCGCCGGAGCCGTCGGCTCTGTCGGTCCCGGCGGCTAGCCTGCGTGCATGGGTCTGAATTCATCGCCGGAGACGCCACTGCCCGTCGGTCGGGTGTCCCGCCTGATCGGGGGCTGGATCGACCGCCTCGGCCAGGTGTGGGTGGAGGGCCAGATCACCCAGCTCTCGCGGCGGCCGGGGGCCGGGGTGGTGTTCCTGACGCTGCGCGACCCGTCGCACGACATCTCGCTGAGCGTGACCTGCTTCCGGCAGGTGTTCGACGAGGTGGCGGACGTCGTGTCCGAGGGCGCGCGGGTCGTGGTCCTGGCCAAGCCCGAGTGGTACGCGCCGCGCGGGCAGCTGTCGCTGCGGGCCACGGAGATACGGCCCGTGGGCATCGGCGAGCTGCTGGCGCGGCTGGAGAAGCTCAAGCGGTCGCTGGCCTCCGAGGGCCTGTTCGCGCTGGACCGCAAGAAGCCGCTGCCGTTCCTGCCGCAGCTGATCGGGCTGGTGGTGGGGCGGGCCTCGGCGGCCGAGCGGGACGTCCTGGAGAACGCGCGCCGCCGCTGGCCGGCCGTCCGCTTCGAGGTGCGCAACGTCGCGGTGCAGGGCGTCCACGCGGTGCCGCAGGTGATCGAGGCGGTCAAGGAGCTGGACGCGCTGCCCGGGGTCGACGTGATCATCGTGGCGCGCGGCGGCGGCAGCGTGGAGGACCTGCTGCCCTTCTCCGACGAGGAGGTCGTCCGGACGGTGGCCGCGGCCCGCACTCCGGTGGTCTCGGCGATCGGGCACGAGCCGGACTCGCCGCTGCTGGACCTGGTGGCCGACGTACGGGCGTCCACGCCGACCGACGCCGCGAAGAAGGTGGTCCCGGACGTCGGCGAGGAGCTGGAGCGGGTACGTCAGCTGCAGGGCCGGGGGCTGCGCGCGGTGCGGGGGCTGCTCGACCGGGAGGAGCGGGGGCTCGCGCACGCGCTGGGCCGGCCGGTGTTCGTCCACCCGCAGCGGATGGTGGAGACCCGGGAGGACGAGCTGGACGCGCTGCTCGCGCGGTCCCGGCGGACCCTGGGCCACCTGCTGGACCGCGCCGAGTCGGAGCTCTCGCACACCCGCGCCCGGGTGGTGGCGCTGTCCCCGGCGGCGACGCTGGAGCGGGGGTACGCGGTGCTCCAGCGGGCGGACGGGCACGTGGTGCGCTCGCCGGAGGGGCTGGGGGCGGAGGAAGTGCTGCGCGCGCGGGTCGCGGAGGGCGAGTTCACCGTCCGCGTCGCGGGCGCCGGGGGCGGCGCGGACGCCGGATAGGCGACACGCTCCCGCAATGTTTTCGTTGTGTCACGCAGATAAGATCGGAGCGGGGAATGGCTGAGGCCGGTACGGCGCTGGGGTACGAGCAGGCGCGCGACGAGCTGATCGAGGTCGTGCGCAAGCTGGAGGCGGGCGGCACCTCCCTGGAGGAGTCCCTGGCCCTCTGGGAGCGGGGCGAGGACCTGGCGAAGGTCTGCCGGAACTGGCTGGAGGGCGCCCGCGCCCGGCTGGACTCGGCGCTGGCGGAGCGCGCCGAGGACGGCGCGGCGGGCGGCCCCGGCGGGGACGACGCCTAGCCGCGGCGGCGACGGGGGCTGTGAGGCCGGTCACCGCAATACCCGAGTAGTTGAAATTTAAATCTCTTGGGCGTACCGTCGGTGTCATCGCTTCACCCCCGTATTCGTATGGAAGAAGGCTTTCCGATGTCCCTCGTTCTTGACGCCGCCGCCCAGGACCTCCTGTTCCGCGAGGCCCGTACCGCCAACTCGTTCTCCGACGAGCCGGTGACCGAGGAGCAGGTCCAGGCGATCTACGACCTCGTCAAGTTCGGCCCGACGGCCTTCAACCAGACGCCCTTGCGCATCACGCTGGTCCGCTCCCCCGAGGCCCGCCAGCGCCTGGTGAAGCACATGGCCGAGGGCAACCAGCCCAAGACCCTGGCCGCCCCGCTGGTCGCGATCCTCTCCGCGGACAACGAGTTCCACGAGGAGCTGCCGGCCCTGCTCCCCGGCTTCCCGCAGGCCGCGGACCTCTTCTTCACCGAGCGCCCGGTGCGCGAGCAGTCCGCGCTGGTGAACTCGGCCCTGCAGGCCGCGTACTTCATCGTCGGCATCCGCGCCGCCGGTCTGGCCGCCGGTCCGATGACGGGCCTGGACTTCGCCGGTGTCCAGAAGGAGTTCCTGGACGCCGACCACACCCCGCTGATGGTCATCAACATCGGCAAGCCGGGCGAGAACGCCTGGTACCCGCGCTCCCCGCGCCTGGAGTTCGACCAGGTCGTCACGACCGTCTGAGCCCAGCGCCGCGCCCCCGCGCCGCAGAATGCGAGAAGGCCGCCCACCCCGGTTTCCCGGGGCGGGCGGCCTTCCGCGCGTCGTGGGCGCGGCCGCCCGGGCGGCCGCGCCTCAGCCGCCCTGCTTGAACTCCAGCGCCGCGGCCAGCTCGCCCAGCTCCTCGAAGGAGCCGGTGCCGGTCACCACGGTCACGTACCCCTGCTCCCGGCGCACCAGGGCGTCGTACTTCGGGCCGTCCCAGCGCTCGTAGGTCAGCTCGCCGACCCGCTGCGTCGCCCCGGTGGCCCCGGCCTTCTGGGTGACCTTCTCCACGTACTTCTGGGAGGTGTCGCTCGACTGCTCCACCGCCGCGTACTGGCCGCGCGGGTCGAGGAGGCCCAGGTGCCAGGCGTTCGCGGCGCGGCGGTCGTACGTCACCGAGGTCGCGCGCCACTCCTTGCCCAGCCCGACGGGCGAGCCCACGGGGTACGGCGCCGCGCGGCGGGCCGTGAGGGTCTCGATCCGGTAGTCCACGACCACGGTCGGGTCGGCCTTGTCGTCGTGCGGGACGGCCAGGTAGATGCCCCCCACGACCACGCCGATGACCGCCAGCGACCGGACCATGTCCCAGATCGTCTGCTTGCCTTTCATGCCTGCCACGCCACCATCGTCCCGCATCGCGGTACGCGATCATCACCAGGGTCGCCCCGGGAGGCCGGGCGGCCGGGTGCGCGGCGGGCGCGAACCGTCCGCTCGGGCCAATCCGCTGACCGATATACCGCTCATACGTGCCCCGCCCTGCTCAATTTATCGACGTACCGATAGAGTTCCAGCACCCTCACTTCCGGCCGTCGCCGTACAGAAAGGTGCGCTCCGATGACCGAGCACAACCTGCCGCCCCAGCTCGAAGTCTCTCCGGAGGCACCCGACCGCAACCTCGCCCTGGAGCTCGTCCGGGTCACCGAGGCCGCCGCCATGGCCGCGGGCCGGTGGGTCGGGCGCGGTGACAAGCTCGGCGCCGACGGCGCCGCGGTCAACGCCATGCGCACCCTGATCTCCACCGTTTCGATGAACGGCGTCGTCGTCATCGGCGAGGGGGAGAAGGACGAGGCCCCCATGCTCTTCAACGGCGAGCGGGTCGGCGACGGCACCGGCGCCGAGGTCGACATCGCCGTCGACCCGATCGACGGCACCACCCTGAACGCCAAGGGCATGCCGAACGCGATCGCCGTCCTGGCGGCCGCCGACCGCGGGACCATGTTCGACCCGTCCGCGGTGTTCTACATGGAGAAGCTGGTCACCGGCCCCGAGGCCGCCGACTTCGTCGACATCAACGCACCCGTTTCGGTGAACATCCGGCGCGTCGCCAAGGCCAAGAACATGGCCGTCGAGGACGTCACCGTGGTCATCCTGGACCGCCCCCGCCACGAGGGCATCGTCAAGGAGATCCGCGAGACCGGCGCCCGCATCAAGTTCATCTCGGACGGCGACGTCGCGGGCTCGGTCATGGCGGTGCGCGAGGGCACCGGCGTGGACCTGCTCCTGGGCATCGGCGGCACTCCCGAGGGCATCATCTCGGCCTGCGCGATCAAGTGCCTCGGCGGCACCATCCAGGGCAAGCTGTGGCCGAAGGACGAGGCCGAGCGCCAGAAGGCCATCGACGCGGGCCACGACCTGGACCGCGTCCTGCACACCAACGACCTGGTCTCCGGCGACAACGTCTTCTTCGTCGCGACCGGCATCACGGACGGCGAGCTGCTGCGCGGCGTCCACTACCGCTCGGAGACGGCCACCACCTCGTCGCTGGTCATGCGCTCGAAGTCGGGCACGATCCGGCAGATCGACTCCACCCACCGCCTGTCCAAGCTGCGGGCGTACAGCGCGATCGACTTCGACCGCGCCCAGTAGGCCTGCGACCGGCAGGACAAGGAGGGGCGGCCCCCGCGGGGCGGGGGGGTGGGGGTGGTGGGGGGGTACCGGGGGGGGGGGGGGGGGGG
>NZ_JBEXPB010000015.1:0-128032 GCF_040611795.1 Streptomyces sp. NPDC006529
ATATGGCCGACCGTCCACTGCGTCCTCGCTGTTGTGGTTGCCTGCAAGCACCCGAAGGCCTCACAGGTCTTTTTCAAAGGAACCTCATCCACCGAGGTGGACGGGGTATCAACTTCTGGCGTTGATTTTTGGCACGCTGTTGAGTTCTCAAGGAACGGACGCTTCCTTTGTACTCACCCGCAGTATCACTACTGGGGTTTTCCTCCGGGCTTCGTTCTTCGTTTCCAACTCTACCACGCTCATTCCGTTCCGTTTAACCGGAGTGGAATTCGCATTTGGTGGCCGTTGGGGGCCTTGCCTTTCGGCGTGTTCACTACGTTAGCGGTTTTCCCTTGCGGCTCATAATCGGGCCGCCGGCGCTGAATTCGGACATGCCGAATTCATCCCCGTCAGGGTGATCGCAGTAGTGGGTTGGCCGCCTCCGGAGGGTCTGCAGAAGCAGTGCTCCGTTCTAGCGGCTCGGACTACGTTAGGCGTCTGCCAGGGGCGAGTCAAGTTGAGCGCCGGCGCGGCACGTGGGCCCGGTACGGGCTCACCGTGGGGTCCCGGGTGATCCAGAACCGGTACGGGTGGTCCGCGCCCGCGCCGCCGACTCCTGTACGGGGGCCCGTACTGACCAGGGCGGAATCGGCGGGGATGCCCGTAAGGACGGACAAGGGGGCATCCGGGCCCGCGCAGAGGTCTGCGCCGTCGAGGGAGCGGTCGATGGCGAGGGCGGTCGCGAGGCGGGCCGGGCCTTTGGCCAGTTCCTTGTCCGCTTTGGCGGAAAGTCGACGTTTGCGGGCCAGCTCGGCGCCCGCGGTGATCTCGCCCGCCCGGAGCAGCACCCCGCTCGCGTGGTCCGGGGGGCCGCAGACGAGGTTCAGGCTGAACCACATGCCGTAGATGAAGTAGACGTACGCGTGTCCGGGCGGACCGAACATCGACGCGTTGCGCGCCGTGCGGCCGCGGAAGGCGTGGGAGCCCGGGTCGGCCTCCCCCTCGTACGCCTCCACCTCGGTGATGCGCAGTTCCATCGGCCCGTCGGGGCCGCGCCGCACCAGGGTGCGGCCGAGCAGGTCGGGGGCCACGGTCAGGGCCGGGCGGTCGAAGAAGCCCCGGGTCAGGGGCGTACGGTCGGGTCGCGCGCTCATTCGGTCGAGCGTAGTGGAACGCCCGGTTTTGCAACCGGGGGTCAGGGTTCCGCGTTTGTAGTAGAGGTACGTCCGTAGTGCACGTCGTCAAGGGGAGTCTGGAACATGGGGTTCAGGAAGCTGTTCGCGAGCCTGGGTGCCGGTGGTGCTTCAGTGGACACCGTCATCACCGAGCCGAACGTGGTGCCCGGCGGGATCGTCCAGGGCGAGGTCCGGATCCAGGGCGGGTCCGTGGAGCAGCAGATCGAGGGCCTGAACGTCGGGCTCCAGGCGCGGGTCGAGGTGGAGAGCGGCGACCAGGAGCTGAAGCAGGACATCGTCTTCACCAAGCAGCGGCTCGGCGGTGCCTTCCAGGTCCAGGCCGGCGCGCTGCACGTGGTGCCGTTCAGCCTGGAGATCCCGTGGGAAACGCCGGTCACCCACTTCGGGGGTCAGCACCTGCACGGGATGAACATCGGGGTGAGCACCGAGCTGGAGATCGCGCGGGCGGTCGACGCGGGTGACCTGGACCCGATCAACGTGCACCCGCTGCCGGCGCAGCAGGCACTGCTGGACGCCTTCGGGCAGCTGGGGTTCCGGTTCCGCAGCGCGGACATGGAGCGCGGGCACATCCGGGGGACGCGGCAGACGCTGCCCTTCTACCAGGAGATCGAGTTCGTGCCGCCGTCGCAGTACCGGGGGCTGAACCAGGTCGAGCTGACCTTCGTGGCCGACGGGCGCGAGATGGACGTCGTCCTGGAGATGGACAAGAAGCCGGGACTGTTCTCCGAGGGCAGCGACACCTACCGCTGCTTCCAGGTCGGGCTGCAGTCCTACCAGGGGACCGACTGGGCGGCGTACCTGAACCAGTGGATCGCCTCCGTGGGTTCGCAGCGCAACTGGTTCTAGGCTCCTGCCGTACGAGACGTACGAGACGTACGGGTTCCCGTCGACGGAGGTTGAGCAGTGACCGACCAGAGCAGAGCGCCCCTTCCGCACGCCTTCCACCCCGAGGTGCCGTCCTTCACGGTCGAGAGCGCCGATCTCGCGCCGGGTGCGGACCTGGGCGACGCGCAGGTGAAGTCGGGCGGGAACCGTTCGCCGCAGCTGCGGTGGGAGGGGTTCCCGGCGGGGACGAAGAGCTTCGCGGTGACCTGCTTCGACCCCGACGCGCCGACGGGCAGCGGCTTCTGGCACTGGGTGCTCTTCGATCTGCCCACTTCGGTCACGGAGCTGCCGGCCGGGGCGGGCACCGGATCGATGCCGGGCCTCCCGGAGGGTGCGGTGCACGCACGGAACGACTACGGCACCCGTGACTTCGGCGGGGCGGCGCCGCCGGCCGGGGAGCGGCACCGGTACGTGTTCACCGTCTACGCGGTGGACACGGAGAAGCTGGGTCCGGACGCGGACGCTTCCCCCGCGGTGGTCGGGTTCAACCTGCGCTTCCACACGCTGGCGCGGGCGCAGTTGATCGGCGAGTTCGAGGCTCCGGCGGGCTGAGTTCTCCGAGCGTTTGCCCGGTCCTGGTCTAAAGACGGCCAGGACCGGGCATTTTTATTGCGTTGTCCCCGGTGGCGGGCGCGGCCAGAGTGGTTGCGGGCCTCGCCGCCAGGGTGGTCGCGGGCCTGCACACGGGAGGTGGGCGAGATGCGGGACACGCTGGTGCTGAATGCGAGCTTCGAGCCGCTGTCGACGGTGACGTTGAACCGGGCGGTGGTCCTGGTGCTCCAGGACAAGGCCGTGGTCGAGCAGTCGCATCCCGAACTCCGTGTGCGCGGGGCCACCATGGACCTGCCGATGCCGCGGGTGATCCGCCTGTGCAGGTACGTCAGGGTGCCCTTCCGAAGACATGCTCCCTGGTCACGGCGAGGGGTGCTGGCGCGTGACCAGCACCGTTGCGCGTACTGCGGCAAGCGCGCGACCACCGTGGACCACGTCGTGCCGCGGGCCCAGGGCGGCGGGGACACCTGGTTGAACACGGTGGCGTCGTGTGCCGTGGACAACCACCGCAAGGCGGCGCGGACTCCGGAGGAGGCGGGGATGCCGTTGCTCCGGAAGCCCTTCGTGCCGTCTCCGGCGGACGCGATGCTGCTGGCCATGGGGGCGGGGGTGCGGGAGGAGCTGCCCGAGTGGCTGGAGCGGATCGCGTGACCGGCCGGGTTCCGCCGCTCTCCTGACGTTCGGGGGGTACGTCAGGAGACGTAGTTCTGCTACGTCGCTCAGCGGAGCAGGAGCTGGGCGATGGCCACGAGGCCGACCACGACGATGAGCGCGCGCAGGGCGGTCGGCGGGAGCCGTCGGCCGACCTTGGCGCCGATCTGCCCGCCGAGGGTGGAGCCGACGGCGATGAGCAGGACGGCCGTCCAGTCGAAGTCGGCGACGAAGAGGAAGAACACCGCCGCGATGCCGTTGACCAGGGCCGCGACGATGTTCTTGACGGCGTTGACGCGCTGCATGTCCTCGTGGAGCAGCGAGCCCATCAGCCCGAGGTAGAGCACGCCCTGGGCGGCCCCGAAGTAGCCGCCGTAGGCGCTGGAGAGCAGCATGCCGGTCAGCAGGACCGGGCCGCCGTCGGGGTGCGGGCCCTCGCCCCCGGCGGCTTCCTGGCGTCGGCGCACGGCCCGGGCGATGCGCGGCTGGAGGACGACGAGCACGAGGGCGAGGCCGATCAGGACGGGCACGATCGTGTCGAAGGAGTCGGACGGCAGGGTGAGCAGCAGGACGGCGCCCGCGAGGCCGCCGACCAGGGAGACGGCGCCGAGACGCAGGATCCGGCCGCCCTGGCCCTTCAGCTCCTTGCGGTAGCCGATGGCCCCGCTGACCGAACCGGGCACCAGGCCCAGCGTGTTGGAGACGTTGGCCGTGACCGGGGGCAGGCCGGTGGCCAGGAGCACCGGGAAGGTGATCAGGGTGCCGGATCCGACGATGGCGTTGATGGTGCCGGCGCCGACGCCGGCGGCGAAGACCGCGAGTGCTTCCCAGATGGACAAGGCCATCCTCCTTGCATGAGTGGGTCGCCTCCCCGCCGTGAAGGTCGAGGGGCCGCACCGATCATGCACGAAGGCGGCCGGGGACTAGTCGATCGGGGGCTGCTCGCGGCGGTCCGGGGCGGCCGGCTGCTCGTCCTTGCGGTGCAGGCCGTTGGAACCGCCGCCCATGGGGCCGAAGTTGCCGATGGCTCCGCTGAGGCCCTTGAGGGCGTCGCCGATCTCGCTGGGGACGATCCAGAGCTTGTTCGCGTCGCCCTCGGCGATCTTCGGGAGCATCTGGAGGTACTGGTAGGCGAGGAGCTTCTGGTCCGGGTCCCCGGCGTGGATGGACTCGAAGACCGTACGGATCGCCTGGGCCTCGCCCTCGGCGCGCAGCGCGGCGGCCTTGGCGTCACCTTCGGCGCGCAGGATGGAGGACTGCTTCTCGCCCTCGGCGCGCAGGATCTCGGACTGGCGGACACCCTCCGCCTGGAGGATCGCGGCGCGCTTGTCGCGGTCGGCGCGCATCTGCTTCTCCATCGAGTCCTGGATGGAGGTCGGCGGCTCGATCGCCTTCAGCTCGACGCGGTTGACGCGGATGCCCCACTTGCCGGTGGCCTCGTCGAGGACGCCGCGCAGGGCCGCGTTGATCTCCTCGCGGGAGGTGAGGGTCCGTTCCAGGTCCATGCCGCCGATGATGTTGCGCAGGGTGGTGACGGTGAGCTGTTCGATGGCCTGGATGTAGCTGGCCACCTCGTACGTCGCGGCCCGGGCGTCGGTCACCTGGTAGTAGATGACCGTGTCGATGTTGACGACCAGGTTGTCCTGGGTGATCACCGGCTGCGGCGGGAAGGGGACGACCTGCTCGCGGAGGTCGATCCGGTTGCGGATCGAGTCGATGAACGGGACGACGATGTTCAGGCCCGCGTTGAGGGTGCGGGTGTAGCGCCCGAACCTTTCGACGATGGCCGCGCTGGCTTGCGGGATCACCTGGATCGTCTTGACCAGTGCGATGAAGACGAGGATCACCAGAATGATCAGAACGATGATGATCGGTTGCATGCGGTTCCCCGTGCCCTTCCGGCTGTCTGTGCTGCCCCGTTGAGCGGAGTCTCGCAGACCGGGGGCCCGCGAGTCGGGTGCTTGGTCACATGACGTCACATGACGACGGCGGTCGCTCCGTCGATCTCGACGACGTCGACCTGCTGACCCGGTTCGAAACTGCTGTCCGCGTCGAACGCGCGGGCGGACCAGATCTCCCCGGCGAGCTTGATCCGGCCGCCGCTGCCGTCGACCCGCTCGGTGACGACGGCGCTCCTGCCCCGCAACGCGTCGATGCCGCTGCGGTGTTGGGGCCGCTGGTCGCGGTGTCTGTTGGCGATCGGGCGGATCACGGCGATCAGCGCCACGGAGACGACGGCGAAGACCAGGATCTGCGCGGCCACTCCCCCGCCGAGTGCGGCGGTGACGGCGCCGGCGATCGCGCCGACGGCGAACATGCCGAACTCCGGCATGGCGGTGACGACCAGGGGGATCCCCAGTCCGACCGCGCCGATGAGCCACCACACCCATGCGTCGATGTTCATCACATGGTCATGGTAGGTCGGTCGGGCGCGGTCCGGACAGGGTGCGCGGGGCTCCGCGCACGGGGGTTCAGCGGAGCGGCAGGCCCTGGGCGGTCCAGCGCTCGTGGTCGCTGCGCTCGACGACGAGCGGGAGGCCGAAGCAGAGGGAGAGGTTGCGGGAGGTCAGTTCCAGCTCGATGGGACCGGCGGTGACGACCTTGCCCTGGCGGATCATGAGGACGTGGGTGAAGCCGGGGGCGATCTCCTCGACGTGGTGCGTGACCATGATCATCGAGGGCGCCAGCGGGTCGCGTGCGAGGCGGCCGAGGCGGCGGACGAGGTCCTCGCGCCCGCCCAGGTCGAGGCCGGCGGCCGGCTCGTCGAGCAGCAGCAGCTCGGGGTCGGTCATCAGGGCGCGGGCGATCAGGGTGCGCTTGCGCTCGCCCTCGGAGAGGGTGCCGAACTTCCGGTCGAGGTAGTCCGTCATGCCGAGGCGGTCGAGGAAGGCGCGGGCGCGCTGCTCGTCGATCTCCTCGTACTCCTCCTGCCAGGTCGCGGTCATGCCGTAGGCGGCGGTGAGCACGGTCTCCAGGACGGTCTGGCGCTTGGGGAGCTTGTCGGCCATGGCGATGCCGGCGACGCCGATGCGGGGGCGCAGGTCGAAGACGTTGACCCGGCCCAGCGTGCTGCCGAGGATGGTGGCGCTGCCGCTGCTCGGGAAGAGGTAGCTGGAGGCGACATTGAGCAGGGTGGTCTTCCCGGCGCCGTTGGGGCCGAGGATGACCCAGCGCTCCCCCTCCTTGACCGACCAGGAGACCTGGTCCACCAGAGCGCGGCCCTCGCGGACCACGGATACGTCCTCCAGCTCCAGAACGTCGCTCATGAGCGTGTTGTCTCCCCTTGCAGGTGTGTGCGGTGACGGTTCTCTGGGCGCCTGTGGGCGCAGCCCCAGGGGAAAACCTACGCCACTCGGCGGGGGCTGCGGTCGCCAGGCCGTGCGGGGCGGGCCGCGGGGGCGGGTCACCGACCGGTCACTAAGGTGGGGGAATGCTTGTGGAACCACGTTCGGGGCGGCTGGCCGCCTGGGGGAACGCGTTGCTGGCCGGTCTCGTCTCGCCCGACGACGCCGCGCTGTCGATCGTCGGGGCGGACGCCGTGCACCGGGTGGCGGAGCTGCCGGGCGAGAGCGGGCCGGTCGGGCTGACGCTCGGGCTCGGGCGGCTGCGGGCGCTGGGGGTCACCGGTCTGCGGGTGGCGCTGCCCGCGCCGGGGCATCCGCTGGGCCTGAGCGGTCCGCCGGAGTTCAACGCGCGGGCGCTGGACGCCGAGGAGGCCGTGGTCGCCGTCGGTGCGGCGCTGGGGCTCGTACCGCGGGTAACGGAGGCGGGGCCGGCGGGTGACGTGCACGTCGAGGTGGTGTGGCACTGCCTGCCGGTACGGGAGGCCCCGCCCGCCGACGTGCCCTCGCTCGGTGAGGCGGAGCGCGAGCTGGCGGAGGCGCTGCGGGAGGCGACGGCCGTACTGACCCGGCTGGACGTGGCGGCCTCGGGGCCGGTGGCCCAGGCGGCGATGTCCGCGTACCGGGCGCGGGCGGAGGCGGGGCGGGAGGTACTGGCCCCGGGGTATCCGCCGCGGGCGGTGCGGGTGCTGTCACTGGCGCAGCGGGTGGGGCTGCTGGTGTCCCTGGCGTACGAACGGGGCCACGGCGGCGCGGTGGCCGCCTCCGAGATGGCGGCCCGCGCGGAGGCCCTGCGCCCGGTCGAACGGGTGGCCCGGCGGGCCCAGGTGGCGGCGTACAACGCGTACGTGGAGGAACGGGAGCGGGGGTAGGGGCGGGACCGGCGGCGACCCCCGGGCCGGCAGTGCCCGGTGCGCGCGGCGCGGCCCCGCTTCCGGGGAGAGGGGGGAAGCGGGGCCGCGGGGTGGGGTGGCGTCAGTGGTTGATGCCGGTGTTGCCGAAGGCGGGGTTGAGCAGGCCGATCACGTTGACCGAGTTGCCGACCGCGTTCACGGGGACGTGCACGGGGACCTGGAGCAGGTTCCCGGAGGCCACGCCGGGCGAGCCCACGGCTTCGCCGTCCGCGGACGCACCGCCGTGCGCCGAGGAGACACCGGCGCCGGCGGCGACGAGGCCGCCCGCGATCAGGGTGGCGGCAGCGGCCTTCTTGAAGTTCTTCACGTTCTCGTCCTCCAGTACGTCTGCCGCGGCCAGCCGCCGCGGCACGTCCTGAAGAACGGCCGGAGGGGCGCCCGGGATACGCCATGTGGGCTACATACACCCGACCGTATGAATCTCATCCCGGACAGCAGGCGGTCGGATTCGGTCCCGTCAGTCGGCGATTGCGTGCCTGACCGCCCACAATGCGGCCTGCGTGCGGTCGGAGAGGTCCAGTTTCATCAGGATGTTCGAGACGTGCGTCTTGACCGTCTTCTCCGAGAGGACGAGGGCCCGCGCGATCTCGCGGTTCGAGCGGCCGTCCGCGATGTGGCCGAGGACCTCCCGCTCGCGGTCGGTCAGCGACCCGCCGCGCCCCGGGGCCGGACCCTGCTCGTCCTGGGAGAGCAGCGCCTCGGCGACCTCGGGCTGGAGCAGGACGTGCCCGGCGCGGACGGAGCGGATGGCCGCGGCGAGCGCGTCGGGGTCGATGTCCTTGTAGACGTATCCGGCGGCGCCCGCGCGCAGGGCGGGGACCACGGTGCGCTGCTCGGTGAAGCTGGTGACGATCAGCACCCGGGCGGGGTTCGCCAGCTCGCGCAGCCGGCGCAGGGCGTCGAGGCCGTCGGTGCCCGGCATCTTGATGTCCATCAGGATCACGTCGGGCCGCAGCTCCTCTGCGCGCGCGGCGCCCTCGGCGCCGTCGGAGGCCTCCCCGACCACCTCGATGTCGTCCTGTACTTCGAGGAACGTGCGCAGCCCGCGCCGGACGACCTGGTGGTCGTCGACGAGCAGGACCCTGATCCGGGCCGGCGTGTCAGCCACCGGGGACCTCCATCTCGATCGTGGTGCCCGCGCCGGGCGCCGAGTGCACGGTGAGGCGGCCGCCGGCCCCGCTCGCCCGGTCCCGCATGGAGACGAGTCCGAGGTGCCGGCCGGCCTTGCGGACGCCCTGGGGGTCGAAGCCGCTGCCGGAGTCGACGACCTTGAGCAGCGCTCCCCCGGCGGGGGTGCGGCTCAGGGTGACCTCGACGCGGTCGGCGCCGGAGTGGCGCAGGGCGTTGTGGAGGGCCTCCTGGGAAACGCGCAGGAGGGCTTCCTCCTGGGAGGCGGGCAGGGCGCGCACGCCGTCGCAGCGGAAGGTGACGTGGGCGCCGTGCGCACGGTCCAGGACGTTGATCTGGTGGCGCAGGGTCGCGACGAGGCCGTCCTCGTCGAGGGCGCTGGGGCGCAGCTCCACGACGGCGGCCCGCAGCTCGTCGGCGGCTTCCGCGGCGAGGGCGGCGACCTGGTGCAGTTCGCCCTTGGCCCGGGCGGGGTCGCGGTCCACGAGGGCGGCGGCGGCCTGGGCGGTGAGCCGCAGCGAGAAGAGCTTCTGGCTGACGGCGTCGTGCAGCTCGTGGGCGAGCCGGGAGCGTTCCTCGGCGATGGTCAGCTCGCGGCTGCGCTCGTAGAGGCGGGCGTTGGTCAGGGCGATGGCGGCGTGCTGGGCGAGGATGCCGAGGAGGGCCTCGTCCTCTTCCGTGAAGCCGCCGCGGGGGCCGGTGCCGCCGTCACCGGGCTCGGTACCCGGCGCCCGGGCGGGCCCGCGCTTGTTGGCGAGGAAGAGGGCGCCGAGGGTCTCCTCGCCGTCCCGGATCGGCAGGCCGAGGAAGTCGGACATCTCCGGGTGGGCGGCGGGCCAGCCGCCGAAGCGCGGGTCCTGCCGTACGTCGGCCAGCCGCTCGGGGGTGTCCTGGTGCAGCATCGCGGCGAGGATGCCGTGCTGGCGGGGCAGCGGGCCGATGCGGCGCCACTGGTCCTCGTCGATGCCGTCCACCACGAACTGGGCGAAGCCGCCGTGGTCGTCCGGGACGCCGAGGGCGGCGTACTCGGCGCCGAGCAGTTCGCGGGCCGAGACGACGATGGTCTTCAGTACGTCGCGGACCTCCAGGTGCCGGCTCATGGCGAGCAGCGCGGTGCTCACCGCGGCCAGACCGGTACGGGTTCCGTCGGGTCCGTTGCGCATGGGATCACCGTACTCGCGGCCGTGACCTGCGGAATCGGGCCTGCGACCTAGGTCCGCGGGCCCCGTCCGGGTGGGCCCCGGTAAGGGCGGCGTACGCCGGAGGGAGGGGCCTGTCTGCCTTTCGTACGAGGCCGCGGGGCCGGGATGTACGCCTTGAGGACGAGAACGCTCACCCTGTGGATTGCGACCGCAACGCACGGTGAAACCGTTACGTCCCCGATGTGAGCCCGCGCATAGGACGCACATCACTTACGAAGCTGCTTAGTGGACGGATAAAGGCCCTGTCAGGGCTACGGGGAGGGGCCGGGGGGGGCGGCGGTGGGCCGCAGCCGGGGCCCTTGATCCACTATCGGGCTTCGTACGTCACACCTTTGCCACAGGATTTTGCCGCCGCTAACAATGGCTCCCGTCGCACAGCGCCGCGGCTCAACACCACCGCGGCGCTTTCCTGCGGCTCCCGCTACCCGAAGAGGTTGACCACGCATGTCCGAGACCAGCACCCCCGGCCACAGTCGTCTGACCAAGGGCCACAAGATGTCGATCGCCGGAGTCGCCACCCTCGGCGCCGCCGCCCTCGCCTTCTCCCTCGTTCCGGCCGGCACGGGCGAAGCTGCCGAGACCGTCGTGGCCGCTCCCGTGGCCTGGACCCAGGCCGTGGACGGTGCGCAGGCGAAGAACCTGCAGCAGCACCTCACCGTGCAGCAGGTCGTCGCGGACAAGCAGGCCAAGGCCGCTCAGGCCGCGGCGAAGGCCAAGGCGAAGGCCAAGGCGGAGGCCGCCGCGAAGAAGGACCGCGCGGACAAGGAAGCCGCCAGCCGCTCGGTCCCGCGCAAGCCCCTGTACGCGAACAACCTTGACGGATGGATCAAGGAGTCGCTCGCGATCATGAAGGCGCACAAGATTCCGGGCTCCTACAACGGGCTCTACAAGAACATCATGCGCGAGTCCAGCGGCAACCCGCGGGCGATCAACAACTGGGACATCAACGCCCGCAACGGCATCCCCTCGATGGGCCTGCTCCAGGTCATCCGCCCGACCTTCCTGGCCTACCACGTGGCCGGCACCCCCCTCGACCAGTACCACCCGGTCGCCAACATCGTCGCCGCGGCCAACTACGCCGCCGACCGTTACGGCTCGATCGACAACGTCAACAGCGCCTACTGAGCCCTGCGGCTCGGCCATTGACGTCACCTCCAGCCCCCATGCGCCACAGGGCGGCCCCCGGAGTTCCGGGTGCCGCCCTGTGGCGTATCCGCGTACCGGCGCCCGTACCGACGGGCGCGCGGGTCACTTGCGCATGACCTCCGGCTCGTGGCGGCGCAGCAGGCGCGCCACCGCGAAGCCGCAGACGATGCCGAGGAGCAGCAGGACCGTGATGTCCAGGCTCCACTGGCCGATCGTGTGGTCCCACAGCGGGTCGGTGTTGGTGGGGTTGTCGCGGTCCCACGGCGGCATGAGCTTGCCGAGGTTCAGCGTGGTGCCCGCGGCTCCGACGGCCCAGCGCGACGGCATCAGCCAGGCGAACTGCTCCAGGCCGATCGAGTCGTAGATCTGGAAGAGGATGCCGGTGAACACGACCTGGACGATCGCGAACATGACGAGCAGCGGCATGGTCTTCTCGGCGGTCTTCACCAGGGCCGAGATCACCAGGCCGAACATCATCGACGTGAAGCCGAGCGCGATGACGGACAGGCACAGCTCGACGGCCGGGGGCATCATCAGGCCCTCGGCGGGCAGGTCGCGCGGGAAGAAGCCGATCCCGCAGATGATCACGCCCTGGATGGCGGTGATGAAGCCGAGGACGATGACCTTGGACATGAGGTACGCCGACCGGGACAGCCCGGTGGCGCGCTCGCGCTCGTAGATCACGCGTTCCTTGATCAGCTCACGGACCGAGTTCGCGGCGCCGGAGAAGCACATGCCGACCGCGAGGATCAGCATGATCGTGCCCGCGTCGCCGTTGAACTGCGAGGGCGGGGTCGGCGGGGCCAGGCCGAAGGTCGCCGGGATGACCGTGGAGACCACGCCCAGGACCGCCGGGAGGATCACCATCAGGCCCATGAAGCCCTTGTCGGACGCGATGACGGAGACGTAGCGGCGCATCAGCGTGAACAGCTGCGAGCCCCAGCCCTGGGGCTTGGGCGGACGCATCTGCTGCGCGGGCGGCATGGTGACCGACTGCGGGGCGACCGCGTCGATGTCGGCGGCGTAGAGCTGGTAGTGCTGCGAGCCCTTCCAGCGGCCGGCCCAGTCGTACTCCCGGTAGTTCTCGAAGGCGGAGAAGACGTCGGCCCAGGTCTGGTAGCCGAAGAAGTTCAGCGCCTCGTCCGGCGGGCCGAAGTACGCGACCGCGCCGCCCGGGGCCATGACCAGCAGCTTGTCGCAGATGGCCAGCTCGGCCACGGAGTGGGTGACGACGAGGACCGTACGGCCGTCGTCGGCGAGCCCGCGCAGCAGCTGCATGACGTCGCGGTCCATGCCCGGGTCGAGGCCGGAGGTCGGCTCGTCCAGGAAGATCAACGACGGCTTGGTGAGGAGCTCCAGGGCCACGGACACGCGCTTGCGCTGGCCGCCCGAGAGCGAGGTGATCTTCTTGTCCTTGTGGATGTCGAGCTTCAGCTCGCGCAGGACCTCGTCGATGCGGGCCGCGCGCTCGGACTCCGCGGTGTCACCGGGGAAGCGGAGCTTGGCGGCGAACTTGAGGGCCGTCCGGACGGTCAGCTCCTTGTGCAGGATGTCGTCCTGCGGAACCAGACCGATGCGCTGGCGCAGCTCCGCGAACTGCTTGTACAGGTTGCGGTTGTCGTAGAGGACGTCGCCCTGGTTGGCGGGGCGGTAGCCGGTCAGCGCCTTGAGTAGCGTCGACTTGCCGGAACCGGAGGGGCCGATGACGCCGACGAGCGACTTCTCCGGGACGCCGAAGGAGACGTCCTTGAGGATCTGCTTGCCGCCGTCGACCGTGACCGTGAGGTGGCGGGCCGAGAAGGAGACGGCGCCGGTGTCGACGAACTCCTCCAGCCGGTCGCCGACGATCCGGAAGGTGGAGTGGCCGACGCCGACGATGTCGTTGGGGCCGAGCAGCGCGGTGCCGGACTTCGGCAGCGGCTGGCCGTTGACGTAGGTGCCGTTGTGGCTGCCGAGGTCGTGGATCTCGAAGCGGCCGCCCGGCATCGAGCGGAACTCCGCGTGCAGGCGCGAGACCTGGAGGTCGGAGACGACCAGCTCGTTCTCCAGGGCGCGGCCGATGCGCATGACGTGGCCGAGCTCGAGGTGGTGGAACGTGGTCGGGCTGCGGTCGCTGTACCCGGGGCCCGACGGCGGCTGCTGCGCGACGCCCTGCTGGTGCGGGACGTGCGGCTGCGGCTGCGGCTGCTGGTACGCCGGCGCCGCCTGGTGCTGCGGGTACCCGTGCTGCGGCTGCTGCTGGTGCTGCTGGTGCGGCGGCTGCTCCTGCCAGTTGGCCGGCGGCTGGTGGGCCGGGGCCTGCACGGGCGTGACCGACACCGGGGCGGCGACGGTCAGATTCAGCCGCGGGCCGTCCTGCGCGTTGCCGAGGTGCACCGGCGTACCGGGCACCAGTTCGGTCTGCTGGACCCTGGCACCGTGCACGTAGGTGCCGTTGGTGCTGCCGTGGTCCTCGATCCCCCAACCCCGCCCGTTCCAGCTGATGGTGGCATGGCGCCACGACACCCGGGCGTCATCGATCGCCACGTCACCCTGGGGGTCGCGCCCCAGGGAGTACGACCTGGACGGATCGAGCGTCCAGGTCCTGCCATTCAATTCCAGTACGTGTTCCGGCACTCCAGCCCCACTTTTTGTCCCCCGAGGATCCCCCTGACGTCAGGGAGTCTAGGGATGGCGAACATCCGGGGGAACTATTTCAGGCCCGCGGCCGCCAGGGGAATCCGGGCTGCCCGGGAAACCGCCCCGAGCCCGGCAAGATGGCCCATAGAGGACAAGATTGCCGACCTGTGCACCGCTCCCGGCAGCGGTGGCACGTACAGGAGCCGCCCCGGCCCGGGCGCCCCCACCGGCCCCGGCCCCGCCGGACCCCGCCCCCCGGCCCGGCCGGCCCCCGGCTCCCGCCCCCCGGAGGCCGTCCGCAGGGTGGGACGGGAGGTGCCGCCGGGACCGGGGAAGATACGGTGAGGGGACCATGAGCGCTTCGCAGACGTCCGACGTCCCCACCCTCCTCGTCAAGATCTTCGGCAAGGACCGTCCCGGGATCACCGCCGGGCTGTTCGACACCCTCGCCGCCTACTCCGTCGACGTCGTCGACATCGAGCAGGTCGTCACCCGTGGCCGCATCGTGCTGTGCGCCCTCGTCACCCGCCCCGAGGTGGGCGGCGAGGGCGAGCTGCGGGCCACCGTGCACAGCTGGGCGGAGTCGCTCCGGCTCCAGGCCGAGATCATCTCCGGCACGGGCGACAACCGGCCGCGCGGCAGTGGGCGTTCCCACGTCACCGTCCTCGGCAACCCGCTGACCTCGGAGTCCACGGCGGCCATCGCCGCCCGGATCACGGCGATCGGCGGCAACATCGACCGTATCTTCCGGCTCGCGAAGTATCCGGTGACGGCGGTCGAATTCGCCGTCTCCGGCACCGAGACGGAACCGCTGCGCACCTCGCTGGCGCTGGCCGCGAAGCACATCGGGGTGGACGTGGCCGTCGTATCGGCCGGTCTGCACCGCCGGGCACAGCGCCTCGTCGTCATGGACGTGGACTCGACCCTCATCCAGGACGAGGTGATCGAGCTCTTCGCCGCGCACGCGGGCTGCGAGGACAAGGTCGCCGCCGTCACCGAGCAGGCGATGCGGGGCGAGCTGGACTTCGAGCAGTCGCTGCACGCCCGGGTGGCGCTGCTGGCCGGGCTCGACGCCTCGGTCGTGGACAAGGTCCGCACCGAGGTCCGGCTGACGCCGGGCGCCCGGACCCTGATCCGCACGCTGAAGCGGCTGGGCTACCAGGTGGGCGTCGTCTCGGGCGGCTTCACCCAGGTCACCGACGACCTGCGGGAGCGGCTCGGCCTGGACTTCGCCGCCGCCAACACGCTGGAGATCGAGAACGGCAAGCTGACCGGCCGCGTCACCGGCGAGATCGTGGACCGCGCGGGCAAGGCGCGGCTGCTGCGCCGGTTCGCCGCGGAGGCCGGGGTGCCGCTGGCCCAGACGGTGGCCATCGGCGACGGCGCGAACGACCTGGACATGCTGAACGCGGCCGGGCTGGGCGTGGCCTTCTGTGCCAAGCCGATGGTCCGGGAGGCGGCGGACACGGCGGTGAACGTGCCGTTCCTCGACGCGGTGCTGTACCTGCTCGGGATCACCCGGGAAGAGGTCGAGGCCGCCGACCTGGCGTGACGGCGTCCGTACGACGCGCGGCGGGCGCCGTCCGTACGCGCGGCGCGCGCCCCCGGACGGCGACGGGCCCCGGCACACACCGTGCCGGGGCCCGTCGCCGCAGGTGCGCGGTCAGTGGTCCTTGGGGGTCCAGAAGTCCAGCAGCGTGCCGGTGCCCAGCTCCAGGGACTTCCACGGGCCGGTGAAGGAGACCACGGCCAGGGCGGCGGTCGGGAAGCCGGTGCGGGTCATCCGGGTGCGGGTGTCCCCCTCGGCGCGGCCGGCGAGGCCGTCGGCGAGGGCGTGCATGCCGGGGTTGTGCCCGATGACGAGGAGGTCGGCGATGTCGTCGGGGGTCTCGTTGAGGAGGGCGATCAGCTCGCCGAGGGAGGCGTCGTACAGCCGGTCCTCGTAGAGGGTCCGGGGCCGGTGCGGCAGCGCGTGGACGGCCAGCTTCCAGGTCTCGCGGGTCCGGGCGGCGGTGGAACAGAGGGCCAGGTCGAAGTCGATGCCGGTCTCGGCCAGCTTCAGGCCGACGGCGGGTGCGTCGCCCCGGCCGCGCTCGGCCAGCGGACGGTCGTGGTCGGTGCCGTCCGACCACTCGGCCTTGGCGTGCCGGAGGAGGACGATCCTGCGGGGTGATTCGGCGCTCATGACTCCCAGCTTCGCATGAAATGAGCCATGGGGCGCAGGGTGTTGGGCGCATCACCCGTGCGGGGACGGGGCGCCGCGCCGCGCGGGGACGGGGCCTGCGCGACCGGCCGTACGGCGCGTGCTCAGCCGACGACGCGCAGGATCTGCTGGGTGACCTGGGCCAGGGGCGAGGTGTGGGCGGGGGCCGGGCCGGCGGCCCGCGCCTCTCCGGATCCGGCCAGGAGCAGCAGCAGGAGCCCGAAGGCGAGGGCGGGCAGGGCCAGCACCCACCAGTGCAGACGCGCGTCCGCGACGCCGCCGGTGACACGGCGGGCGGGACGGACGGTTCGGGTGTGCAGGGTGGCCGACATGACCGCCTCCGGGATGCTGGGGTGTTCGGCCGGGAGTGGCTCGCTCCCTTCGAATCTATGGATCCGACGGCGCGCTTCCCATCCGGGGCACACCCCACTTCACCCTGAGCCTGGCCCCCTAGGGGGTGGTGGGGTTAACCCCACCCCCGCCCGGGGACCGGCGCGCGGGGCGGTCTCAGGGGGAGACGGAGCTCGCGAGGACGGCGATGATCACGGTCACGAGGAGCATCGCGCCGAGGACGAGGCCGAGCTTCTTGTGGCCGTTCGGGGGGTTCGGTTCGAGGACTGGCATGCCGGTCAGTCTCCCATGCCGCATTCGTCCTCGATCGTGCGGTCCCGTCCCGCCAGGACGCCGAGCACGAGCTGCGGGACGATCAGGCAGGCCATCAGCGCGAGGGGCAGGTCCCAGCCGCCGCTGTGCTGGTAGAGGGTGCCGATGAGGAGCGGTCCGGGGATGGAGATGAGGTAGCCGGTGCTCTGGGCGAAGGCGGAGAGCTTGACGACTCCGGCCGGGGACTTGGCGCGCAGCCCGATCATGGTGATGACGAGGGGGAAGGCGCAGTTCGAGACGCCGAGCAGGAGGGCCCAGGCCCAGGCTCCGGCGGCGGGGGCGAGGGCGAGCCCGAGGTATCCGGCGAGGCCGAAGAGGCCCAGGGTGACGGCGATGGGGCCCTGGTTCCTCATCCGTCCGGCGAGGCGCGGGATGACGAAGGCGAGCGGTACGCCCATGACCATGGTGACCGCGAGCAGGACGCCCGCGGTGCCGGCCGAGACCCCGGCGTCGCGGAAGATCTGCGGGAGCCAGCCCATGGTGACGTAGGCACCCGTGGCCTGGAGGCCGAAGTAGCAGCCCAGGGCCCAGGCGGTGCGGCTGCGCAGGACGCCGGGGCCGGCGTCGGGCCGGGGTGCCGGGGCGGCTTCGGCGGTGGCGGCGAGGGCGGTCCGCAGGGCGCGCTTCTCGCGGCGGGCGGCCGCGGCGATGGCCAGCCAGGGCAGTACGGCGAGGACCGCGAGCAGGGCCCAGACCAGCAGCCCGGTGCGCCAGCTGCCGCCGAGGGCGGCGGTCATCGGCACGGTCGCGGCGGCGGCCAGCGAGGTGCCGGCGGCCAGGGCCATGGAGTACAGGCCCGTCATGGCGCCCACCCGGTCGGGGAAGTACCGCTTGACGATGACGGGGAGCAGCACGTTGGTGAGCGCTATGCCCGCCAGCGAGAGGGCGCTGGCGGCGAGGAAGCCGGCGGCGCCGTCGGCGAAGGGGCGGATCAGCAGGCCGGCGGCGACGGCGGCCATGCCCGCGCAGACGACGGCGGCGGGGCCGAAGCGGCGGGAGAGCCGGGGGGCCGTGACGCCGAAGACGGCGAAGCAGAGGGCGGGGACGGAGGTGATGAGTCCGGCGACCGTGCCGCTCATGCCGAGGCCGGTGCGGGTCTCCTCGAAGAGGGCGCCGAGGCTGGTGATGGCGGGCCGCAGGTTCAGGGCGGCCAGCACGATTCCGACGAGGAGCACCGGGCCGAGCCAGGTGGGGGTGGGGGCGACGGCGGGCTCCGGGGCCGTCGGGCGGAGCTGTTCGGGTGCCGTGCGGGCGGCCGTGGGCCGGTTCAGGGTCTGGATTTCTTCGTCGGACATTGAACCATCATAGAATCATGGGATGATTGGTTGTCCACCCCCGAAGCCTTGACCGAGGGTTTTCGGCCACTCGTGCAGTCGCTCTCCCTGGAGAAGGCCCCATGCCGCTGACGTCCCCCCGCCGCTCCGCCCTCGTCGATCAGGTGATCGCCCAGCTCCGCAACCAGATCACCTCCGGCGAGTGGCCGGTGGGCTCCCGCATCCCCACCGAGCCGGAGCTGGTGGAGCTGCTGGGCGTGGCGCGCAACACGGTCCGCGAGGCCGTCCGGGCGCTCGCGCACAACGGGCTGCTGGACATCCGCCAGGGTTCGGGCACCTACGTCCTCGCGACGAGCGAGCTGGCGGGGGTGATGCACCGGCGCTTCGCGGGGGCCGATCCCCGGCACATCGCGGAGCTGCGCTCGACCCTGGAGTCCTCGGCGGCCCGGCTGGCGGCGGAGCGGCGGACCGAGCGGGACCTGGTCCAGTTGGACGCGCTGCTGGCGCGCCGCGAGCAGGCATGGGCGAGCGGGGACGCGGAGCTGTTCGTGGCGGCGGACGTCGGCCTGCACATGGCGGTGGTGACGGCCTCGCACAACGAGGTGCTGATCGGGCTGTACGCCGACCTGGGCGACCTGGTGGCGGACTGGCTGCGCGGCGACGTGGGCCCCGAGCTGGCTCCGGAAGCGCACCTGGACCACTCCCGGCTGATCGAGGCGATCCGGCGGGGGGACGCGGACACGGCGGCGTCGGAGGCGGCGGGGTACCCGTTCGTCTGCCTGGGGCGCGCTTAGCCCTTGCGGACCGCGACCGCCGCGCCGCTACTGGCGCCGGTGGCTGACCCAGGCCGAGCGGACTTCCTTCCAGCAGCGGCCGGTCAGCTCCAGCCGGGCCGCCGGTCCCACGGCGACCGGGGCGCTGTCCCCGTCCACGTCCCACCAGCGGTCGCACTCGACGTGCAGCCGGACGAAGTCGGTCGCCGGGAAGCGGTTGTGGCAGGAGGCCTTGACCTGGGAGCCCTCGATCCGGGTGGCGCAGTCGGCGCCGAAGAGTTCCTCGGGGCCGCTGCGGGCGCCGCGCACCGGGGGTTCGACCGGCAGGTCGGCGACGTGCACGGTGGCCGTGTCGGGCGCCCCCGGGTCCGGAGGTCCGAGCGGGAGTCCCGCGATGCCCGGGCCCTCCGCCCCGGCTCCGGGATCGGCGGCTCCGGATCTCAGGGCTCCGCCGAGGCCCGCCGCCGTGACGGGGTCGGCCGAACCGGTCCGCGATCCTGCCGTGGCCGGGAGCAGCAGGCCGGTCACGAGGACCGAGGTGAAGAGCAGCGATACCGCCCGCTTGCGCCTCGTACGCACTCCGCACCTCCTCCCCGACGCACGCCGGAACCACCCCGGCTCGGTCAGTTTGCAGGCATATGTCCGCCTTTTCGACTCGGGAAGATCCCATCGGGCGGTGTACATCTGATCGAGGAACCCCCGCGGGGCACGGCCCGGCCACGGAAAACGGCGGCGGCCGCGCTCCCCGGAAAGGGGAAGCGCGGCCGCCGCCGTACGGACGCAGGGGCAGGTGCGACGAGGGGTCAGGCACCCATCGCGTGCAGGCCGCCGTCCACGTGGACGATCTCGCCGGTGGTCTTCGGGAACCAGTCGGACAGCAGGGCCACGATGGCCTTGCCCGCCGGCTCCGGGTCGCTCATGTCCCACGTCAGCATGGAGCGGGAGTTCCAGACGTCCGCCAGCTCGGAGAAGCCCGGGATGGACTTGGCGGCCATCGAGCCGATCGGACCCGCCGAGACCAGGTTGCAGCGGATGTTCTCCTTGCCCAGGTCACGGGCGAGGTAGCGGCTGGTGGCCTCCAGCGCGGCCTTGGCCGGGCCCATCCAGTCGTACTGCGGCCAGGCGAACTGCGCGTCGAAGGTCAGGCCGACGACGGCCGCGCCCTCCGCCGGGAACAGCGGCTTGCACGCCATGGTCAGCGACTTCAGCGAGAACGCCGAGACGTGCATGGCGGTCGCGACCGACTCGAACGGCGTGTTCAGGAAGTTGCCGCCCAGGGCGTCCTGCGGGGCGAAGCCGATGGAGTGGAGGACTCCGTCGAGGCTGCCGAGCTCCTCGCGGACGAGGCCCTCCAGGCGGGCCAGGTGCTCGTCGTTGGTGACGTCGAGTTCGATCACCTTGACCGGCTTCGGCAGCTTCTTGGCGATGCGCTCGGTCAGCGTCGGGCGCGGCCACGCCGTGAGGATGACCTCGGCGCCCTGCTCCTGGGCCAGCCGTGCAGCGTGGAAGGCGATGGACGACTCCATCAGCACCCCGGTGATGAGGATGCGCTTGCCGTCGAGGATTCCACTCATGGTGATCAGTGACCCATGCCCAATCCGCCGTCAACGGGAATGACGGCTCCAGTGATGTACGCGGCGGCGTCGGACGCCAGGAAGCTCACGGCAGCCGCGATCTCCTCGGGCTGCGCGTAGCGGCCCAGGGGGACCTGCCCGACGATCCCGGCGCGCTGTTCGTCGGTGAGCACCTTCGTCATGTCGGTGTCCACGAAGCCCGGGGCCACCACGTTGAAGGTGATGTTGCGGGAGCCCAGCTCGCGGGCGAGGGAACGGGCGAAGCCGACCAGGGCCGCCTTGGAGGCGGCGTAGTTGGCCTGGCCCGCCGAACCCAGCAGGCCGACGACGGAGGAGATCAGGACCACGCGGCCCTTCTTGGCGCGCAGCATGCCGCGGTTGGCCCGCTTGACGACGCGGAAGGTGCCGGTGAGGTTGGTGTCGACGACGGAGGCGAAGTCCTCCTCGGACATGCGCATCAGCAGCGTGTCCTTGGTGATGCCCGCGTTGGCCACGAGCACCTCGACCGCGCCGTGCTTGTCCTCGATCTCCTTGTAGGCCTGCTCCACCTGCTCCGAGTCGGTGATGTCGCAGCGCACCGCCAGCACGCCCAGCTCGGCCAGGACCTCCGGCGGCTCGCCGGAGCGGTAGGTGATGGCCACCTTGTCGCCGGCCTCGGCGAAGGCTCGGGCGATGGCGAGGCCGATGCCCCGGTTTCCTCCGGTGACGAGAACCGAGCGGCTCAACGGATCACCCTTTCGCTAGCAGTCTGGATACCCGAAAACCTATCGGTCACCGACCGTTTCCAAAGAATCGGGCTCCGACAGGGCCTCGGGACGGGGTCTGTCGAGTCCCTACAGAAAGCGGTAGGCAGTGCGGGCCCCGGCGCGACATGATCGGGGCAACCGATCCGCACCACGGGAGGACGTCCGTGCCCCATTCCATCGACGCGGCATTCGCCGCGCTGCCCTTGCGGGCGCTGGCCGATGCGGCCCTCGCCCGGGCCCGCGCACTGGGCTCCGACCACGCCGACTTCCGGCTGGAGCGGATCCGCAGCGCCTCCTGGCGCCAGCGGGACGCCAAGCCGTCGGGCGGCTCCGACACCACCGACCTCGGCTACGCGGTCCGCGTGGTGCACGGCGGGAGCTGGGGCTTCGCCTCCGGCGTGGACCTCACGATGGACGGCGCCGCCAAGGTGGCCTCGCAGGCCGTGGCGATGGCGCAGCTCTCGGCGAAGGTGATCAAGGCCGCCGGTCCGACCGGGGGCGCCCCCGGCGGTAGCGGGGGGAGGGTGGAGCTCGCCGACGAGCCGGTGCACGCCGACCGCACCTGGGTCTCGGCCTACGAGGTGAACCCCTTCGAGGTGGCGGACGAGGAGAAGGCGGCGCTGCTCGCCGACTTCAGCGCCCGTCTGCTGCGGGCCGGGGGCGTGGCGCACGTGGACGCTTCGCTGCTCGCCGTGCACGAGAACAAGTTCTACGCGGACACGGCCGGGACGGTCACGACGCAGCAGCGGGTCCGGATCCATCCGCAGCTCACGGCGGTCGCGGTGGACGGGGAGACCGGCGAGTTCGACTCGATGCGGACCATCGCCCCGCCCGCCGGACGCGGCTGGGAGTACCTGACGGGCACCGGCTGGGACTGGGACTCCGAACTGGAGCAGATCCCGGAGCTGCTGGCCGAGAAGATGCGCGCGCCGAGCGTGCGCGCCGGGCGCTACGACCTGGTGGTCGACCCGTCGAACCTGTGGCTCACCATCCACGAGTCCATCGGGCACGCAACCGAGCTGGACCGGGCGCTGGGGTACGAGGCGGCGTACGCGGGGACCTCCTTCGCCACCTTCGACCAGCTGAACAAGCTGACGTACGGCTCCTCGATCATGAACGTGACGGGGGACCGCACCGCGCCCCACGGGCTGGCCACGGTCGGCTACGACGACGAGGGCGTCGAGGCGCAGAGCTGGGACCTGGTCAAGGACGGCACCCTGGTCGGCTACCAGCTGGACCGGCGGATCGCGAAGCTGACCGGGCTCGGCCGCTCCAACGGCTGCGCCTACGCGGACTCCCCCGGCCACGTGCCGGTGCAGCGGATGGCGAACGTGTCGCTCCAGCCGGATCCGGGCGGGCTCTCCACCGAGGACCTGATCGGCGGGGTCGAGCGCGGGATCTACGTGGTGGGCGACCGTTCCTGGTCGATCGACATGCAGCGCTACAACTTCCAGTTCACCGGGCAGCGGTTCTTCCGGATCGAGAACGGCCGGCTGGCCGGGCAGCTGCGCGACGTCGCCTACCAGGCCACCACCACCGACTTCTGGGGTTCGATGGAGAAGGTCGGCGGCCCGCAGACCTACGTCCTGGGCGGCGCCTTCAACTGCGGCAAGGCCCAGCCCGGGCAGGTCGCGGCCGTCTCGCACGGCTGCCCCTCCGCGCTGTTCCGCAACGTGAACATCCTCAACACCACGCAGGAGGCCGGACGCTGATGCCGATCCGTACCAAGCCCCACGAGATCGTCGAGCGGGCACTGGAGCTGTCCACCGCCGACGGATGCGTCGTCATCGCCGACGAGGAGTCGAGCGCGAACCTGCGCTGGGCGGGCAACGCCCTGACCACGAACGGTGTCACCCGCGGCCGCACCCTCACGGTCATCGCCACGGTGGACGGCAGGGAGGGCACGGCCTCGGGGGTCGTCTCGCGCTCCGCCGTCACCGCCGAGGAGCTGGAGCCGCTGGTGCGCGCGGCCGAGGCGGCGGCCCGCGGCGCGGGCCCGGCCGAGGACGCCCAGCCCCTGGTCACCGGCACACCGGCCTCGCCCGACTTCACCGACGGGCCGGCCGAGACCTCCTCGGCGGTCTTCGGGGACTTCGCCCCGGCGCTGGGCGAGGCCTTCGCCCGGGCGCGGGCGGGCGGGCGCGAGCTGTACGGCTTCGCGCACCACACGATGGTCTCCACCTACGTCGGCACCTCCACGGGCCTGCGGCTGCGGCACGACCAGCCCACCGGCACCCTGGAGGTCAACGCGAAGTCCCCGGACCGCAGCCGGTCCGCCTGGGCCGGACGCGCCACCCGGGACTTCAAGGACGTCGACCCGACCGCGCTGGACGCGGAGCTCGCCGTACGCCTCGGCTGGGCCGAGCGGAAGATCGAGCTGCCCGCCGGGCGGTACGAGACCCTGCTCCCGCCCACCGCCGTGGCGGACCTGCTGATCTACCAGATGTGGTCGGCGGCGGCCCGGGACGCGGTCGAGGGCCGGACCGTCTTCTCCCGGCCCGGCGGCGGCACCCGGGTCGGCGAGCGGATCTCCGGTCTGCCGCTGACCCTGCGCAGCGACCCGAACGCGCCGGGTCTGGAGTCCGCGCCGTTCGTGATCGCGCACAGCTCGGGCGACGACGCGTCGGTCTTCGACAACGGCCTGCCGGTGCCCGCCACCGAGTGGATCAGCGGCGGCGAGCTGTCGCGGCTGACCACGACCCGGCACAGCGCGGCCCTGACCGGGCTGCCGACGGCGCCGGGCTTCGGGAACCTGATCCTGGAGGGCGGCGGCGAGAAGTCGCTGGAGGAGATGGTGGCGGCGACCGAACGCGGCCTGCTGCTGACCTGCCTCTGGTACATCCGCGAGGTGGACCCGGCGACGCTGCTGCTCACCGGGCTGACCCGGGACGGGGTCTACCTCGTGGAGAACGGCCAGGTCGTGGGCGAGGTCAACAACTTCCGCTTCAACGAGTCGCCGGTGGACCTGCTCTCGCGGGCCAGCGAGGCCGGGCGGACCGAGAAGACCCTGCCGCGCGAGTGGAACGACTACTTCACCCGGACCGCCATGCCCGCCCTGCGGATCCCGGACTTCAACATGAGCTCGGTCAGCCAGGGCGTCTGACCCACCTAGACTGACCACAGCATGTGTGAGACACCGAAGGAGTCGAGAGACCGTGACGGACATCGTCGACGAACTGAAGTGGCGCGGGCTGTTCGCCCAGTCCACCGACGAAGAAGCGCTGAGCAAGGCGTTCGCGGACGGTCCGGTCACCTTCTATTGCGGTTTCGACCCGACCGCGGCCTCGCTGCACGTGGGACACCTGGTGCAGGTGCTGACCGTCCGCAGGCTCCAGCAGGCCGGGCACCGGCCGCTGGCGCTGGTCGGCGGGGCCACCGGTCAGATCGGTGACCCGCGCCCCACGGCCGAGCGCACCCTGAACGACCCGGAGACGGTCGCGAACTGGGTGAACCGGCTGCGCACGCAGATCGAGCCGTTCCTGTCCTTCGAGGGCGAGAACGCCGCGGTCATGGTCAACAACCTGGACTGGACGGCGGGCCTGTCCGCCATCGAGTTCCTGCGGGACATCGGCAAGCACTTCCGCGTCAACAAGATGCTGACGAAGGACTCCGTCGCCCGGCGCCTGGAGTCCGACCAGGGCATCAGCTACACCGAGTTCAGCTACCAGCTGCTCCAGGGCATGGACTTCCTGGAGCTGTACCGGCGCTACGGCTGCACCCTCCAGCAGGGCGGCTCCGACCAGTGGGGCAACCTGACGGCCGGGCTCGACCTGATCCACCGGCTGGAGCCGCAGGCGCAGGTCCACGCGCTGGCCACGCCGCTGATGGTGAAGGCGGACGGCACCAAGTTCGGCAAGTCCGAGAGCGGCGCCGTCTGGCTCGACCCGGAGATGACCACGCCGTACGCGTTCTACCAGTTCTGGCTGAACGTGGACGACCGCGACATCTCCACCTACATGCGGATCCTTTCCTTCCGGTCCCGCGAGGAGCTGGAGGAGCTGGAGGCGCAGACCGCCGAGCGTCCGCAGGCGCGCGCCGCGCAGCGCGCTCTGGCGGAGGAGCTGACGACGCTGGTGCACGGCGCGGACCAGTGCGCCGGGGTGATCGCCGCGTCGAAGGCGCTGTTCGGCCAGGGCGAGCTGACGGACCTGGACGAGGCCACGCTGGCCGCGGCCCTGTCCGAGCTGCCGCGCGCCGAGGTCTCCGGCCTGGCGCCGGTCGTCGACCTGCTGGTCGAGACCGGCCTGGTCGCCAGCAAGTCGGCCGGGCGGCGCACGGTCAAGGAGGGCGGGGCCTACGTGAACAACGTCAAGGTCACCGCCGAGGACGCGGTGCCCGCCGAGGCGGACCTGCTGCACGGGCGCTGGCTCGTGCTGCGCCGCGGCAAGAAGAATCTGGCCGCGGTCGAGGTCACGGGCTGACCGCCCGTACCACTGCACGGTGACACGACGGAGGGGCCGGTACGGACGCACGGTCCGTACCGGCCCCTCCGTCGTGCCCCGGGGCCGCGCCGCCGGGTCGCGCGCGTGCGCTTCGCGCGCGGCGTCGCTCAGGTCACCTGCCGCTTGTTGCCCCTGAGCGCCATGTAGATCATGTCGCCGAGTCCGACGACCACGACGGCGCCGGCCAGCTGGAGCAGGTGGCGGATCCAGTCGATGCCCCGGGTGTCGTGCACACCGATCCAGCCCGCGACGGCGTTGCCGAGAATGGCACCGACGATGCCGAAGATGGTGGTCAGCCACAGCGGCTGGTGCTGCTTCCCGGGAAGGATCGCCCGGGCTATCAGGCCCAGGACGAATCCGACGATGATCGCCCACAACCAATGCATGTCGCCTCCTCGTGGCGCGGTGTGCGCATGTCAGGCCAGTCTCGGGGCGGTCCGCGCGGTCCGCACGTCGGTGGTTCCATTCGGGCGATACCCGCCCTCCCCGCCGCGAAGCGGGCCGCGTACCGTGGAAGGGTCCGGACCGGGAGGTGTCCGGCGGTGGATCGGGTGGTGGAACGTGCTGCGCAAGAAGCGGAACGGGACCGAGGTCTTCCGGATCACCGGAGCGCGCAAAGGTCTCGCGGAAGACGTCCGGGGCCGTGAGCGCCGGTACGTGATCTCGATGGGGATCCGGACGCTGTCGGTGCTCCTGACCGTCATCCTGTGGAACGTGGAACGGCCCGTGGCGATCGTGACGCTGGTGCTAGGGGCGCTGCTGCCCTACGTTGCCGTGGTCATCGCCAACGCGGGGCGCGAGTCGGCGCCCTCGCTGCCCTCGCACTTCCTCGCGGCGCCCGTGCGCCCCGCGCTGGAGGCGGGAAACCTCAAGAAAAGCTCAGATCAATCATGAAGTTCCGGTGCACCGCACCGGGTCGTGCGTGACATACTGCCTACGCGCTCCGCATCCCCCGTCGGAGCGACGGACCGACGCCGGGCAGCTCCCCCCGTGGCTGCTCGGCGTCGCCCTTCCGTTCGCGTGGTTTGTAGGGTTGAGGCTGTGAACTCCCCTGATGCGAACGAAAACCCCACCTGTTCCGGCAAGGGCTGCCGCGACGCCGCCGTGTGGGTCCTGGCGTGGAACAACCCGAAGCTGCACACGCCGGAGCGGCGCAAGACCTGGCTCTCCTGCGAGGAGCACCGGGAGCACCTGAGCCGGTTCCTGAGCGTGCGCGGTTTCCTCAAGGACGTCGTGAAGTTCGACGAGTGGGTACAGCCGGAGGGCTCGGAGCGGCCGTCCTGACGACCGCGCTCCGAGCCCTCCGCCGACCTGCGGGTCCGGCCTCTAGCCGCCGATCGCCGACATGGGGCGGTCGGGCTGGAGGAAGGAGGGGTCGTCGAGGCCGGAACCGGCCTTCTTGCCCCACATCGCCACCTTCCACAGGCGGGCGATCTCCTCGTCCGGGACGCCCGAGCGCAGGGCGGCGCGCAGGTCGGACTCCTCGGTGGCGAACAGGCACGTACGGATCTGGCCGTCCGCGGTGAGCCGGGTGCGGTCGCAGGCGCCGCAGAACGGCCGGGTGACGGAGGCGATCACGCCGACGGTGGCCGGGCCGCCGTCGACGACCCAGCGCTCGGCCGGGGCGGAGCCGCGCTCGTCGGCGCCTTCCTCGGTGAGCGTGAAGCGGGTGCGCAGCGACTGGAGGATGTCGCCGGCGGTGATCATGCCGTCGCGCTTCCAGCCGTGCTGGGCGTCGAGCGGCATCTGCTCGATGAAGCGCAGCTCGTAGGCGTTCTCGACGGCCCAGGCGAGCAGGTCGGGAGCCTCGTCGTCGTTCAGGCCCGGCATCAGGACGGCGTTGACCTTCACCGGGGTGAGGCCCGCGTCGCGCGCCGCGGCCATGCCCTCGATGACGTCCTCGTGCCGGTCGCGGCGGGTGAGGGTCTTGAAGACCTCGGGCCGCAGGGTGTCCAGCGATACGTTCACGCGGTCCAGGCCGGCGGCCTTGAGGGCCGCGGCGGTGCGCTTGAGGCCGATGCCGTTGGTGGTGAGGGACATCCTGGGGCGCGGCTCCAGGGCCGCGCACCGCTCGACGATCCCGACGAGGCCGGGGCGCAGCAGCGGTTCGCCGCCGGTGAAGCGGACCTCGGTGATGCCCAGGCTGGTGACGGCGATGCGGATCAGCCGGACGATCTCGTCGTCGGTGAGCAGGTCCGGCTTGCCCAGCCACTGCAGTCCCTCTTCGGGCATGCAGTACGTGCAGCGCAGGTTGCACCGGTCGGTGAGTGAGACGCGCAGGTCAGTAGCCACGCGGCCGAAGGTGTCGATGAGCACGGTGGGCCCCCTCCCCTGTCCGGTGTTGTAGAGGTGCACGCCTGCTCCGTATGGGTGCGGGCGTTGTATTCGAGCCTACGCGACACCCGCGCCCCGTAGGGCGGCCCAAAGGAACCAGAGGTGGCGTGACCGTGTCGTAGGGAAGTACGACACGGCCACGCCGGGTGTTCGGTCCTTCGGCGGGAGCCCGAGGTCAGTGGGCGCCGGTGCCGGTCAGGGACCGGACCTCCAGTTCCGCGAACTTCTCGGCGTCGGCGGGCTCCCGGGACAGCAGGGTGCCCAGCCAGCCGAGGAGGAAGCCGAGGGGGATGGAGATCAGGCCCGGGTTCTCCAGCGGGAACCAGTAGAAGTCCGCGTTCTTGAACATGGAGGTGGGCTTGCCGGACACGACGGGCGAGAACAGCACCAGGACGACCGACGAGATCAGGCCACCGTAGATGGACCACAGCGCGCCCCCGGTGGTGAAGCGCTTCCAGAAAAGGCTGTAGAGGATCGTCGGCAGATTGGCGGAGGCGGCGACCGCGAAGGCGAGGGCGACCAGGCCGGCCACGTTCATGTCGCGGGCGAAGGCGCCGAGCAGGATGGCGACCGCGCCGATGAAGACCGTGGCCCAGCGCGCGGCCCGCATCTCCTCCTTCTCCGTGGCCTTCCCCTTGCGGATCACGTTCGCGTAGATGTCGTGCGCGAAGGACGAGGAGGAGGCGAGGGTGAGGCCCGCGACCACGGCGAGGATGGTGGCGAAGGCGACCGCCGAGATGACGGCGAGCATGACCGCGCCGCCGGTGGTGCCGACGCCGCCCAGGTACTCGGCGAGCTGCGGGGCGGCCGCGTTGCCGGCCGGGTTCTTCGCCTTGATCTCCTTCGGCCCGATGAGGGCCGCCGCGCCGAAGCCGAGCGCGATGGTCATCAGGTAGAAGGCGCCGATGATGCCGATGGCCCAGTTCACGGACTTACGGGCGGCCTTCGCGGTGGGCACGGTGTAGAAGCGGATCAGGATGTGCGGCAGGCCGGCGGTGCCGAGGACCAGGGCCAGACCGAGCGAGAGGAAGTCCAGTTTGGAGGTGCCGGTCGCGCCGTACTTCAGGCCGGGCTCCAGGAAGCCGTCCTTGCCGCTCTTCTCGGCGGCCGCGCCGAGCAGGTCGGAGACGTTGAAGTGGAACTTCCACAGCACCATGACGGTCATCAGCAGGGCGCCCGCGATGAGCAGCACCGCCTTGACCATCTGCACCCAGGTGGTGCCCTTCATGCCGCCGATCGTGACGTACAGGATCATCAGGACGCCGACCAGCGCGACGATGAGGATCTTGCCCGCGTCGCTGGTGATGCCGAGGAGCAGCGAGACCAGGACGCCCGCGCCCGCCATCTGCGCGAGCAGGTAGAAGATCGAGACGACGATGGTGGAGGCGCCCGCGGCCGTGCGGACCGGGCGCTGGCGCATCCGGAAGGCGAGCACGTCGCCCATGGTGTAGCGGCCGGCGTTGCGCAGCGGTTCGGCGACCAGGAGCAGGGCCACCAGCCAGGCGACGAGGAAGCCGATGGAGTAGAGGAAGCCGTCGTAGCCGAAGAGAGCGATGGCTCCGGCGATGCCGAGGAAGGACGCGGCGGACATGTAGTCGCCCGAGACCGCGAGCCCGTTCTGGAAGGCGCTGAACTGGCGGCCGCCCGCGTAGAAGTCGGAGGCGCTCTTGGTCTGGCGTCCGGCCCAGACGGTGATGGCGAGGGTCGCGGCGACGAAGACCGCGAAGAGGGTGATGATCAGCGGCCGGTGCTCGGTGGTCGAGGAGGCGGCGAGCTGGATGACGGCGGAGCTGCTCATGCGTCGTCCTCCATGCGGGACTTGATGGCCTCGGCCTTGGGGTCGAGCTTCGCCGCCGCGTGCCGCGAGTAGAACCAGGCGATGAGGAAGGTGCTGAGGAACTGGGCGAGGCCGAAGACCAGGGCGACGTTGACGTTGCCGAAGAGCTTGGTGCCCATGAAGCCGCCCGCGTAGTTCGAGAGGAACACGAACAGCAGGTACCAGGCGATGAACCCGATGGTGAGCGGGAAGGCGAAGGAGCGGTGCGAGCGGCGCAGAGCGGCGAACTCCGCGCTCTGCTGCACCTGGACGAAGGCGTGGGCCGTGGGGACCGCCCGGCTCGGGGAGCCGGCCGGCCCGGGGGGTGCGCCGTCGGGCGGCGGCGCTGCTTGCGTGGTCACGGGCGGCTCTCCTTGGGATGTGGGCGCGGTGGGGCCGACGGACAGGACGGCCTCCATGAGGGGGCGGCGTGACGGGCCCCCCTGTCAACGGCACGGCTCGCGCGACGGGACGGTTCAACACCCGTCGATTCTGTGGAGAGTTGGGTTCCGGATCGGTGTCCCCGGGTGCGGCGGGGCCGATTGCGCGAACGGGGGAATTGATTCCCCGAACTGATGGCGCGGACGGGAACGCGGGCGCTAGCTTCACCTGTCATGAACCCGTCGTGACGCGACCCGCGCCGCGACGGCTTTTTCACGGATGATGTGGAGAACCCATGGCTCATCTGGGAACCGCCCGCCGGCGCGCGCTCGCCGTGCCGGTCGGCCTGGTGCTCACGGCCTCGCTCGCCTTCCTCCCCTCGGTCGCGGCCTCCGCCGCGCCCCTGGGGACGACGGCCGCGGCCAAGCCCGCCACCACCACGGGACCGGACCTGTCGTACGTGGTGAACCTGACCGCCTACGCCCCGGTGAAGGAGGCGAAGAAGGCCGTCGAGCGGGCCGGCGGCACGGTGGTGACGGCCTACGAGCAGATCGGGGTCGTGATCGCGCACTCCCAGAACCCCGACTTCGCCAAGGCCCTGCGCACCCAGCGCGGGCTCGTGGTCTCGGTGGGCGCCACCCGTACGGCCCCGCTCAAGGCGGTGCAGACCGACGAGGAGGGCACCACCCAGAAGCTCAGCGCCGCGGACGCTGCGAAGGCGGCGGCGCAGGCCGCTCCGGGCGAGGAGCCCCTGGAGCCCAACCAATGGGACCTGCGGGCCCTCAAGGCCGACCAGGCGCACAAGATAAACGACGGCAGCCCGGACGTCACCGTGGGCGTCATCGACACGGGCGTCGACGACACGCACCCCGACCTCGCGGCCAACTTCTCCAAGGAGCAGTCCGCCAACTGCGTCGGGGGGACCGCCGACACCACCGAGGGCGCCTGGCGCCCGTACGCCGACGGCAGCGACCACGGCACCCACGTGGCCGGGACCATCGCGGCCGCCCGCAACGGCATCGGCATCAGCGGCGTGGCGCCCGGCGTGAAGGTCGCCGCCATCAAGGTGGCCGAGCCCGGCACCAACCTGTTCTACGCCGAGGCGGTGGTCTGCGGCTTCGTGTTCGCCGCCGAGCACCACATCGCGGTGACGAACAACAGCTATTACATGGACCCCTGGTACTTCAACTGCAAGACGGACGACGACCAGAAGGCCCTCGTCGAGGCGGTCACCCGGGCCGGCCGGTACGCCGAGCGCAAGGGCACCCTGACCGTGGCCGCGGCGGGCAACGAGAACTGGGACCTGGCCGCGCCCTCGATCCTGGACGAGACCAGCCCGGACGACGCGACCACCGTGCCGCGCACCGTCGACCCCAAGGCCTGCCCGTCCCTGCCCGCGCAGGTGCCGGGCGTGGTGACCGTGACGGCCACCGGTGACCAGGGGCTGCGCTCGTACTACTCCAGTTACGGGCTGGGCGTGGCCGACGTGAGCGCGCCGGGCGGCGACAAGTGGCAGGTCCCGGCCACCCCGGACGCCAACGGGCGGGTCCTGTCCACGCTGCCGGGCGGCGGTTACGGCTACAAGCAGGGCACCTCGATGGCGGCGCCGCACGTCGTCGGCGTCCTGGCCCTGCTCAAGAGCACGCACCCGTGGGCCGCGCCGTCGCAGCTCCAGGCGCTGCTGAAGGCGCAGGCGGACAAGAAGACCTGCCCGGACAAGATCTACGACGCGACGGGCGCCCTCGTGGACGCGGCCACCTGCACCAGCAAGTGGGGGCAGACGAGTTACTACGGCGCGGGCGCGGTCAACGCCCTCGCCGCGGTGAAGTAGCCGGCCCGGTCCCTGCGGGGACGACGGAGGGGCCGGGCGGGGAACACCCCGTCCGGCCCCTCCCCCGTGCCGGGCGGCGCGGTCAGGTCTTGATCATGACCTTGAGCGCGCTGCGGTCGTCCATCGCGCGGTAGCCGTCCGGCACCTGGTCCAGGGCCACGGTCCGGTCGAACACGGGCGCCGGGTCGATCGTGCCGTTCAGCACGTCGGCCAGCAGCTCGGGGATGTAGGCGCGGACCGGGGCCACCCCGCCGCGCAGGGTGATGTTCCGGTCGAACATGACGCCGAGGTCCAGGCCCGTACCGCTGCCGTGCGGCACGCCGACGTAACCGACGGCCCCGCCGTCGCGGGTGATGTTCACGGCGGTGCGCATGGACTGCTCGGTGCCGACGGCCTCGATGACCGCGTGCGCGCCCTGACCACCGGTCAGCTCGCGCACCGCCGCCTCGGCGGCCTCGCCGCGCTCGGCGACCACGTCGGTGGCCCCGAAGAGCTTGGCGATGTCGGTACGGGCGGAGTGGCGGCCCAGTGCGATGATCCGCTCGGCGCCGAGGCGCTTGGCCGCCAGGACCCCGCAGAGGCCGACCGCGCCGTCGCCCACGACGGCGACCGTGGAGCCCTGGCGGACGCCCGCGCCCAGGGCTGCGTGGTGGCCGGTGCCCATCACGTCCGACAGGGCGAGCAGCCCGGTGAGCAGGTGCTCGTCGGAAGCGGCCGCGGCGGGCAGCTTCACCAGGGTGCCGTCGGCGTACGGGACGCGGACCGCTTCGCCCTGGCCGCCGTCGAAGCCCACCGAGCCCCAGAAGCCGCCGTGCACGCAGGAGGTGTGCAGGCCCTCGACGCAGTAGTCGCAGGTGCCGTCGGACCACATGAAGGGGGCCACGACGAGGTCGCCCGCGCGCAGCCCGGAGACGGCGGAGCCGGTCTCCTCGACGATGCCGAGGAACTCGTGCCCGATGCGCTGGCCCGGCTGGCGCTTGGCCTCGCCCCGGTAGGCCCACAGGTCGCTGCCGCAGATGCAGGCGCGCAGCACGCGCACGACGGCGTCTTCGGGCCGCTGGACCGCGGCGTCGGGCACCTCCTCCACGCGGATGTCGTGCGGGGCATGGATGACGGTGGCGCGCATGGTGCGGTCCTTCGGTGACGCGGGGGCAGAGTGGCCGGAACGGTCAGACTGGTACGACTTCCCTACGGTACGCCCGGTGATCCGCCAGTGCTCCCGCGGCCAGCAGGTACTGCGCCGCCGCGTACGTCGCCATGATCCAGAAGTCGGGGCGGGGCGGCTGCGGCCACCCGGCGACCCCGGTGGCGATCAGCGTGTCGGAGAGCAGGAACAGCGCCCCGCCCAGCCCGGCCCACCGGCCCAGGGCCCCGGACCGCCAGGCCATCGCGGTCAGCAGCAGGCTGTATCCGGCGACCGGGATCCGCAGGCCGGCCGGGAGGTCGCCCCACAGCAGCGAGACGGTCCCGGCGAGCGCGAGCCCGTACGCGGCCCCGGCGAGCGGGGAGGACGGCCGCCGCCCGAAGAGCACCAGGTAGCAGACGTGCCCGGCGGCGAAGGAACCCATGCCGACGAGGAAGGCGGCCTCGGCGTCGAAGAGCAGCGCGAGGTCCCCGCCCCAGCCGAAGGCCAGCGCGGCGACCAGCGGCCGGGGCGCGCCGCGGGTGAGCGCCCAGCCGATGAGCAGCGGCATCAGGAGCGGCTTGAAGAGCAGGTGCCCGGTGTGCCAGCCGGCGAGCAGGGACCCCAGGTCGGCGGCGGTGGCGACGGCGAAGCCGAGGAGGGCGGCGGGCCCGGGCGCCCAGCGGCCGGGGACGCCGCTCACGCGGCGGGCTCGGCGGAAGCGGGGGCGGGGACGGTGGCGGAAGCGGGGGCGGGGACGGTGGCAGCGGAGGCGGCGGACGCCGGAGTTCCGGCCGCGGCCGGCTGCCAGCCCGGTCCGCGGAAGACCCGCCCCGCGCGCTCGCGCCAGCTGGTGGCGGCCCGGACGTCCCGGGCGATCGCGGCGTACTCGTGCGTGGCCACCCGCAGCGGGTTGTAGGTCGCGATGTTCTTGGTGAGGCCGAACTCGGGCCGGTCGGTCTCCCCCACCCAGGAGCCGAAGATCCGGTCCCAGACGATCAGGATCCCGGCGAAGTTGCGGTCCAGGTAGCCGCCCTGCGAGGCGTGGTGGACGCGGTGGTGGGAGGGGGTGTTGAAGACGTACTCGACGGGCCGGGGCAGCTTGCCGATGCGCTCGGTGTGGATCCAGAACTGGTAGACGAGGTTGACCGAGTAGCAGAAGGCGACGGCGGCCGGGTGCACGCCGAGGGCGATCATCGGCAGGTAGAACGGCCAGGAGGTCCAGCTGGTCCAGGGCTGGCGCAGCGCGGTGGTGAGGTTGAACTTGCGGCTGCTGTGGTGCACCACGTGGCACGCCCAGAGGATGCGGATGACGTGGTGGCCGCGGTGCTGCCAGTAGTAGAGGAAGTCCTGCACGAGCAGCATCAGCGGCACGGTCCACCACAGCACCGGGACGCGCAGCGGGGTCAGTTCGTAGACCGCCGCGTAGATCAGGGCGATCGGGATCTTCCAGAGGAAGTCGAAGGCGAGGCTGCCGATCCCCATGCCGAGACTGGTGACGGCGTCCTTGGCCTCGTACCCGGCGGCGTCCTCGTCGGGATGGAGCCGGTAGCTCACCAGCTCCACCACCGTGAGCAGCACGAAGGCAGGTATGGACCACAGCACGACATCGGGCAGGTTCGGCATGACCGCACCATAGAGGCGCCTTCCACCGGCCCGCTAGATGTTGTTACCGATCGGTATTCATCGGTGTTACCCGCGGTACCCCGGGGCGGCTCGGAGCCGTCCGGCCCGACCCGCCCCGGGGCGGGTCTCCCCGCGCTACCAGACGCGCACCGAGGCGCCGCGGGCGAAGGCCGGGCTGGTGGCCTGGGGCGGGACCTCCGTCAGGGGCTCGGCGATCTCCGAGACGAGCGGGCCGTGCCGCGCGGCCAGCGCGTCCAGGAACGGCAGGTCGAAGCCGTACACCCGGGCGGCGTTGCCCCCGGCCATGGCCGCGACCTCGGCGCGCGGGAGGCCCGCGTAGGCGATGCGGAGGCCTTCGCGGGAGTAGGGGGTGGTGCCCTCGTCGTGGGGGTAGTCACTGCCCCACATGATCTTGTCGAGGCCGATCCGGTCCCGCAGCGGGACCTCGTGGGGGCGCATGAAGCTGGCGCCCACGAAGCAGTTGTCCCGCCAGACCTCGCTCGGGCCCTTGCCCATGGAGTCGGCCAGGCCCGCGCCGAACTTGGACTCCGCGGTGGACGCCCGGGCCGCGGCGTTCACCAGGCGGCCGTGGTAGTAGTCCAGCATGTCCAGGACGCCCGGGATCCAGCCGGAACCCTGCTCCGTCAGGACCAGCTTGAGGCCCGGGTGGCGCCGGAAGGCCCCGCCGAAGACCAGGTGCCACAGGGCGCGGTGCGAGAACCAGGTGGTCTCCACCATGAAGACCGCGCGCGCCGCCGGTTCGTCCCCCAGCGGCGGCGAGGCGGAGCCGCCGTGGTGGTTGACCGGGACGTCCAGCTCGTCGCAGACCGCCCAGATCGGGTCGTACGCCGCCGAGTACAGCTCGGGGACCGGCGAGCCGGGCGGGACGCCCGGCAGCAGGATCCCGCCGGTCAGGCCCGCCGCCTTGGTGCGCCGGATCTCCGCGACCGCCGCGTCGACGTCGTTCAGGAGGATCTGGACCACCCCGGCCCGCCGCCCCGGCGCGGCCGCGCAGAAGTCGGCCAGCCAGCGGTTGTGCGCCTGGAGCCCGGCCCAGCGCAGCGCGTACTCCCCGGCGGTGGGCGGCTGGGCCATCAGGGAGGCCTTGGGGAAGAAGGGCGGGATGGTGTTCGGGAAGAGCACCTCCGCGACGATCCCGTCCGCCTCCAGTTCGGCCAGCCGGCGCCCGGAGTTCCAGTTCCGGTCGGCGGTGTCGGCGAGGAGGTCCTCGTAGGGGTTCACGTACGAGGCGGCCCAGGCGTCGAACTCGTCGTGGTACCGCTTCTCCAGGTACGGCTTGTAGTCGAGGAGGTCGGCGCCCGCGTGGCAGTCCGCCGAGATGACCGTGTAGCGGTCCCCGTCGGCGGTCATCCGGCCACCCCCAGGACGGGGAAGTCGTGGTCGGTCAGCCAGTGCCGGCCGACCTCGCGGGAGCGGGACCAGGAAGCCGCCACGGCCGCCTGGTCGGAGTCCTGGCCCAGCTCGGCCGGGGTCGGGCCGATCCGGCGGGCCAGCGGGGCGAGGGCGGCGGTGTCGAAGCCGAAGACCTCGGCGGCGGCCAGCCCCAGCATCCGGCGGGTCTCGTCGACCGGGATGTCGTGGAAGGTGTTCTTCAGCCAGCCGCGGGTGTTCGGCCAGGTGCCCTCGGGGTGCGGGAAGTCCGAGCCCCACAGGATGTTGTCCACCCCGATCTCGTAGCGCTGCGCCAGCTCCCGGCGCTTGGTGTTGGTCGCGCAGACGAAGACCTGCCGGTCCAGGTACTCGCTGGGCGGCCGCTTCAGCTCCGCGAAGGGCGAGAGCTTCTTGCCGCCGTGCGCGCCGAGGTAGAGCCGGTCCATGAACCACAGCTGGTTGGGCAGCCACCAGCAGCCGGACTCGGCGACGCCGAACTTCAGGCCGGGGTGCCGCTCGAAGACCCCCGACCACAGCAGGAACCAGAGGGGGCGGGCGGGCCACCAGGTGACCTCGGAGACGTAGATGCCGAGGTGGTCGCCGTACTCGTGGCGGGGCGCGGCCCCCGAGTGGGTGACGACCGGCATCCCCGTCTCGGCGGCCGCCGCCCACACGGGGTCGTAACGGCGGTCGTGGTAGGGCGCCTTGTCCACCCACATGGAGGGGATCATCAGGGCGCCGAGCCCCGACTCCCTGGCCCGGTGGATCTCCGCGACCACCCGGTCCGGTTCGCCCGTGATGGGGAGCAGCGCCACCCCGCAGTGGCGTTCGGGGTTCTGGGAGACGAACTCGGCCAGCCAGCGGTTGTGCGCCTGCGCGCCCGCCATGCCCAGCTCCGGGTCCTGGTCGCCGGAGAGGCCGAGGCCCACGCCGAAGGGCGCGGCGGTCTGGCTGTCGACCGCGTCGGCGTCGGGGAAGACCACCTCGGCGGCCACGCCGTCGCCGTCGAGTTCCTTGAGGCGCTGGGTGGCGTCCCAGCCGCCCTTGAGGCCTTCCTCGTGGTCGTGGAACCACTTCTCGGCGAAGGCCTCGTTGCGCACGCCGAGCCGGGTGGCCTCCTCGCGGCGGGCGCCCTGCCGGCCGAGGAACTCGTCGAACTGGCGGTGGAAGCGGGAGTCGAGGTAGGGGCGGTACCGCTCGGTGGGCAGCCCCGCGTGGCAGTCGGAGGAGATGATCAGGTACGGGTCTTCGTACGCGGTGTCGGTCCGGTCGCTCTGCTCGGTCACTGCACGACTCCTCAGTCGAGGATGAAGCTTTCCAGGTAGGCGGGGTTGGCGCGCTCCAGCATGGACTGCGACCGCGCGCGGATCTGGCGGTCGCTGTGCTCGCTGTCCGGGAGCATCCAGAAGCGGTCGGCGCGGATGCCGTCGACCACGTGCTCGGCGACCTCCTCGACCGGGGTGAACTCCACCTCGTGGCCGGCCTGTCGCATGGCCGCCTCGTACTGGTCGAGGGTGCGGTACGGCGCCTTGCGCGGACGCTCCTTGGCGTACCGGTCGGGCCGGTTGCGGTGGGATTCCCACAGTCCGGTGCGCAGCATGTGCGGACCGGGGAAGAGGACGGAGGCGCCGACGGGCGCCCCCTCGGCCTTGAGGTGGGCGTACAGCGACTCGGTCATGGTGACCACGGCCGCCTTGGTCACCGCGTAGACGGAGGCGGTGGGCAGCGGGGCGATGCCGCCGTCGCCGGAGGAGGTGTTGACGACGTGGCCGGGGGCGCCGCCGGCGATCATGCGCGGGACGAAGGCCTGGATGCCGTGGAAGACGCCCCAGACGTTGACGGAGAAGGCCCATTTCCAGTCGTTGGGCTCGTGTTCCCACATGCGGCCCTCGGCCCCGGATCCGACGCCCGCGTTGTTGCAGAGCACGTGGACCGCGCCGTAGGCGTCGTAGGCGGCGTCGGCGAGGGCGAGCACCGAGTCCCGGTCGCTGACGTCGACGATCCGGGCGAGCACCTCGGCCCCGTCGGCGGCGAGTGCGTCGGCGGCCTTGCGCAGGGCGCCCTCCTCGACGTCGGCGAGGACCACCTTCAGCCCCTCCGCGGCGAAGCGGCGGGCCATGGCGAGGCCGATGCCGCCCGCCGCGCCGGTGACGACGGCGACCTGTCCTGCTGCGAGCCGCATCTCACACGCTCCCCGCCGACGCGCCCTCGGGGGGAGCGTCGAGGATCTGCTGGGGGTCGTCGTAGCGCTGGTGGATGTAGGGGAGCAACGCCCGGGCGCTGACCCGCTCGACCACCCTGCCCTTCTGGTCGGTGGTCTTCTCGCCGATGGTGATCTCGACGATCCGGCGCACGGGCAGGTCCGCGACCGGGTCGAACATCGACTCCCGCAGGACGATGTCCCCCGTGATGTGTTCCAGCCTGCGGACCTTCTCGCCGCGCGTGCAGTGCACGAGGACGGGATCGCCGTCGAAGCCCTCGCCGTCCACGGCGGGCAGGAACTTGAAGTAGAAGTCGGTCTTCGTGGCCGGTTCGGGCAGCGGCAGTTCGCGGTCCACCGCCCCGCGCACCTCCACGAAGGCGATCCCGTGCCGGGCGAGGGAGGCCCGTACGACGAGCCCGTCGCGTTCGACGGCGACCTCGCCCAGCTTCTTCGGTTCGCCGAAGACCTCGCGGCCACCGATCAGGGCGCGCTCGTGGGTCATCGGCATGACCAGCGGGTACCAGCCCTCGACCGCGCCGTGCCGGGCGGCGACGGCCACCGAGCCCGCGCCGAGCGGGTAGCCGGGCAGGTCGACCTTGCTGATGTTGGCCCGTACGAGGGGCCGTTCGGCGGGCTTGAGCGGCGGCGGGAGCACCGCGGCCACCACGTCCGGATCGCTCTCCCAGACCGCCACCACACCGGTGGACCAGATGTCCGGCAGTCGTGAACTCTTCTCGCGCGAGGCCGAGATCTCGGCTTCGGTCCGCGCGCCGTACCGTACGCGTGCCATGGGAAGCACCACCCTTCGGGGGGTCCCCCCAGCGGTGGCCGGGGAGGTTCTGTAACACAGTTACACCGCCGCCGATGAAGGGTAAAGAGGGCTGCATGCACGAGAACTGACGCACCGCCAGATTCAGCGAAGATCCACCGGACAGACTGGGGGCCGTCATGGCCAGAAGTACGCTCACCCGCGAGGAGGTGCTGGAGGCCGCCTCGTCCCTGGTCAGACAGCACGGCCCGGCGGCCCTCACCATGCGCAAGCTGGCCGCCGAACTCGGCACCGCGGTGACCTCCATCTACTGGCACGTCGGCAACCGCGAATCGCTGCTCGACGCCCTCGTCGAGCGGACCGTCCAGGACATGGGCGCGGTCCGCCCCACCGGCCGCACCCCGGCCGACCGGATCGTCTCGGTGGCCCGGACCCTGCGCCGGGAGCTGCGCGCGCGCCCGCACCTGATCGCGATGGTGCACGAACGCGGGCTCACCGAGCGGATGTTCCTGCCCGCGCAGCAGGCGCTCGTGCACGAGGTGCACGCGGCGGGGCTGCGCGGGGCCCGCGCCGCGGACGCGGTCCGCGTGGTCCAGTTCCAGATCGTCGGTTTCGTCCTCATCGAGCGCAACCGGGAACGCTCCCCCGCCCAGTCCCCCGCCGAGGGCGAGGTATGGGACCCGGCCGCCGCCCCGGACGACCCGGCCCTCTCCCGCGCACTGGCCCGCCCGGCGGACCCGGAACGCCTGTTCCTGCTGTCGCTGCGGACGCTGGTACGGGCCCTGCTGGAGCCCCCTGCGCCGAGCCCGCCGAAGTCCCCGGACCCTTCGCCCGGGTGACGACGGGTGACGGCGGGAGCCCTGGCGCCGGGTTCGGCCGGGGCGGACGGGCCACGGCTGTCGGTCCGGGCCGATATCCTCTGTGACCATGCTCGACGACCGTACGACCGCAGAGACGATCTGGCCGACCGCGTACCCCCAGGGGTACGCGGTCGTCGACGTGGAGACCACCGGGCTCGCGCGCGACGACCGGATCATCTCCGCCGCCGTCTACCGGCTGGACGCGCAGGGCAATGTGGAGGACCACTGGTACACCCTGGTCAACCCGCAGCGCGACCCCGGGCCCGTCTGGATCCACGGACTGACCAGCGACGTCCTGCGGGACGCGCCGCTCTTCGGCGACATCGCCGAGGAGTTCGCGGGACGCCTCGCCGACCGGGTCCTCGTCGCGCACAACGCCATCTTCGACTGGCAGATGATCGCCCGGGAGTACGCGCGGGCCGCGGCCAGCGCGCCGGTCCGCCAGCGGCTGTGCACCATCGCCCTGTCGAAGGAACTGAACCTCCCGCTGCCCAACCACAAGCTGGAGTCGCTCGCCGCGCACTTCGGCGTGGTCCAGCAGCGCGCGCACCACGCCCTCGACGACGCCCGGGTCCTCGCGGAGGCCTTCCGGCCCTCCCTGCACGCGGCCGCGCGGGACGGCGTACGGCTCCCGCTGCTCGAATGCCGCCCGCTGACCGAGTGGTCGGACACCCCGGCCACCCCGCGCATCGGCCACCAGGCGTCCTACCGCGGCGCCGGTCCGGGAGCCGGAAGCTGGCGGCAGTCGCGCAAGCGGCCGCCGTGCCCGCACCCGAACCCGGGGCGGTACGAGGACGGCAAACCGCTCAAACAGGGCATGCGCATCGCCTTCTCCGGCGACACCTCCGTGGACCGGGAGCTGCTGGAGGACCGGGCGGTCGAGGCGGGGCTGCACGTCGCGACGAGCGTGTCGCGGCTCACCAGCCTGCTCGTCACGAACGACCCGGACTCCTCGACCTCGAAGACGGTCAAGGCGAAGTCCTTCGGGACCCCGGTCCTCGACGAGGCCGCCTTCACCCAGCTCCTGCGGGACGTGGCTGCGGCAGACGGGTGAGCGTCGGGCGACTCGCCCGGCGACCGCTTTCCCGTCCGCCCCGTCCGGTCCCACGCTGTGGCCCATGGCACGTTGCGAGGTTTGCGGAAACGACTACGGCATGTCCTTCGAGGTGCACGCGCAGGGCGCGGTGCACGTCTTCGACTGCTTCTCCTGCGCCATCCACCGGATGGCGCCCATCTGCGAGCACTGCCGGGTCCAGATCATCGGCCAGGGCGTCGAGGTGGACCGGCAGTGGTTCTGCGGGGCGCACTGCGCCCGCGCGGAGGGGAAGGTGGGCGTCGTCGACCGCACCTGACCGGCCGCCGCGCGCGGGCGGCCACCGCAGCCGGCCGGCGGCTCCCCCCGAGTGGGTCACCCGGCCGCCGGAGCCCGCACGCGGAGGGGTACCGTCGTGGGCGTGTACCGCTTTGTACTGACCCGGCAGTGGCTGGGCCTGCACCTCCTGGCCCTCGTCCTGATCCCCTCGATGATCCAGCTGGGGTTCTGGCAGTTCCACCGCCACGAGCACCGGGTCGCCCAGAACGAGCTGATCGCGGCGAACCTGGCCGCGGAGCCGGCCCCGATGACCGCGCTGACCTCGCCCGGTCACGTGGTTCCGCGCGCCGATTTCTGGCGCGCGGTCACCGCCACCGGCACCTACGACCCCGCCCACGAGGTCGTCGTGCGGATGCGGACCTCCAACGACGGCAAGGTCGGCTTCCAGGTGGTCACCCCGCTGGTGCTGGGCGACGGCCGGGTGGTCCTGGTCAACCGCGGCTGGGTACCGGGCGGCGGGGATCCGCGCGCCTATCCCGCGGTGCCCGCCGCGCCTGCGGGCCAGGTCACGGTGACCGGGCGGCTGAAGGCCGACGAGGTCGAGGGCGACGGCGGCATCACGGACCGCAAGGGCCTGCCGGACCGTCAGGTGATGCTCGTCAACAGCGCCCAGCAGGCGCGGTACCTGGGCAAGCCGGTGCTCGGCGGCTACCTGGAGCTGACCGGTCCGGTCCCGCCGGGCGGCAGCCCCCAGCCGGTCGGCGAGCCCGACCACGACTCGATCGGCCCGCACATGGCCTACGCCGTGCAGTGGTGGCTGTTCACCGCCGCCGTGCCGGTGGGCTGGGTGATCCTGGTGCGGCGCGAGAAGCGCGACCGCGAGGAGGCCGCCGCGAAGGCTGCCGCCGGCGCGGAAGGCGACGGCGGCGGCGCCGGACCCGGGGGTTCCGCCGAGCCCGAGCACGCGACGGCGTAGCGTACCCGCATGGATCTTGGACTGAAGGACCGCGTCTACGTCGTCACCGGGGCCACGCGCGGCCTCGGCTTCGCCAGTGCCCGCGAACTGACCGCCGACGGCGCGCGCGCCGTCATCACGGGCCGGGACGAGAAGCGGGTCGCTGATGCCGCCGCCGCGCTCGGCCCGAACGCCGTGGGCGCCGTCGCCGACAACGCCGACCCGGACGCCGCCGCCCGCCTCGTCGCCACCGCCCGCGAGCGCTTCGGCCGCTTCGACGGCATCCTGATCAGCGTCGGCGGTCCGGCCCCCGGCTCCGGCGCCGACAACACCGACGAGCAGTGGCGGGCTGCCTTCGAGTCGGTCTTCCTCGGCGCGGTGCGCCTGGCCCGCACGGCCGCCGCCGAGCTGGGCGAGGGCGGGGTCATCGGCTTCGTGCTCTCCGGGTCGGTCCACGAACCGATCCCGGGACTCACCATCTCCAACGGACTGCGCCCCGGCCTCGCCGGTTTCGCCAAGTCCCTCTCCGACGACCTCGGCCCGCGCGGGATCCGGGTCGTCGGCCTGCTGCCCGCCCGGATCGACACCGACCGGGTGCGGGAGCTGGACGCCCTCTCGGGCGACGCGGCCGCCGCCCGGGCCGCCAACGAGTCCCGCATCCCGCTGCGCCGCTACGGCACGGACCGGGAGTTCGGCCGCGCCGCCGCCTTCCTGCTCTCCCCGGCGGCCTCGTACCTGACGGGCGTCATGCTCCCGGTCGACGGCGGCGCCCGGCACGGGTTCTGACGCCCTGCGGGGCGCGGGGCGTCAGCTGACCCGGTGGGCGCGGTGGTCCGCGACCTGGAAGCGGATCTCCGTGGGGAGCTCGGCCAAGCCCGCCGAGGCGCGGGCGTGGTCGAGGACCGGACCGGCCAGCGCGCCGAGGACGTCCGCGGGGACGGCGTGCGGCTCCAGGCGCAGGACCAGCCGCAGGGCGGGCGCCGTACGGCGTCCGCGCAGGACGGCCCGGCAGTGGGCCACCCCGTCCAGCGCGCCCGCCTCGGCGGCCACCGCCTCCTCCAGGGCGCGGCCGCGCAGTTGCGCGAAGGCGCCGTCCCCGGTGTCGACCACGACGGCCGGGAGCCGGGAGCGGCGCAGCTGGGCGAGCAGCCACCACAGCGCGAGCAGCACGCACAGCGCGAGGACCGCGACGGCCGCCCACCACCACCAGCCCTCGGTGTGCCAGTGCCGGCGCCGGGCGGCGCTCAGCAGGGGCGCGTGGCGGCCCTCCAGCGGCCGGTAGCCGGTCAGAACGGCGGCGCCGCCCGCCAGCAGCACCAGCCCGACGAGGGCGAGCAGGATCCGGTTGACCACCCCGAGCATGTGCGGGTCACCCCTTTCCGGCCGGGCTGACCCGGACGCGCGGCTGCGGCTGGTGGGCCAGGCCCAGTTCGGCGAGCCCGACGGCGAGGACCGCCTCCAGGTCCGCCCGTACGTCGTCCAGTGCGCGGAAGTGCGACGCCGCGCGCACGGTGACCCGGGACCGGGACACCGCGACCCGGGCCGAGCGGACCCCGGACACCTCCATGGCCCGGTCCCTCAGCACCAGCGCGGCGGCCTTGCGCCCGATCCCGGCGCGCACCTCCGCACTCCGGCCGGTGGACCGTTCGGTCGCCGGGGAGCGCAGCGGCAGCACCGAGCGCAGGCCCGGGGCCAGCGCGAGGAACAGCAGGGCCGCTCCGGCCAGCACCAGCACCGCGGCGGCGACGATCACCCAGGTGTCGGCGGGGGCGTGCCGCTCCAGCAGCCGGGCCAGTTCGCGGCGCCAGCGCATGCCGGGGCGGTGGGCCCGTACGGCGGCGAGGTCGTAGAGGAAGATCCCTGCGGCGCCCAGCACCACGAGGGCGGTGAGCGCGGCGGGGATCCGGCGGGCCGAGCGGAAGCGGGGGGCCGGGGCCGCTTCCGGCCCGGCCGGGTCCTTGCCGAGGCCGACGGGGGCGGTCACCGCAGCCGGTCCCGCCGGGCGGGGCCGACCTGGGCGGGGTGCAGCCGTTCGACGTCGATGTCGACTTCCGGGACGGACATGCCGGCGCAGTCCTCGACCCGGAGGGCGACCCGGCTCCGTACGGCGGCGCACTGGGCGGCGAGGTCGGCGGGGTAGCCGAGTTCCAGGCTGATCCGGACCCGGGCGATGTCGTGGTGCACGGTGACGGTGGCGTGCGGGGGCGCGGCGTCGGCGGGCGGCCCGGCGGGCAGCGCGGCCAGGGCCTCCCGGGCCGCCTGCGCCGCGATCTTGGCCACGACCCGGTCGGCGATCCGGGTGGCGCCCCGGTCGGCCGGATGCACCTTCGGCGGGGTACTGCGCGGAGCGCCGGGGCGGGCGCCGCGGGGGCTGGTCATCGGGGCCTCACCGGCGCCGGCCGTCGCGGTCCCCGTCGCGCGGGGAGCCACGGTCGCGGGGACGGAAGAAGTCCCCGGGGTCGAGGTCCCCGTCCAGGAACCGGCCCACGAAGAAGCCGACGGCGCCGAGCGCCGCCACCAGCACGAAGGCGCCGAACCCGCCGAAGTACCCGGCGAACCCCAGTGCCATGCCGGCCAACAGGCCGACGACCGCCATGCTCATGCGGGATCCTCTCGGCGCGCGCACCACGTGGTCCACGGGTGCGGTGTGCGGGGGTGGATGGATGCGGGTGTGGATGGGTGCGGGGGTGGATGGGTGCGGGGCCTACTGGAGCCGGGACTCCGGCTCCTCGTCCTCTTCGTCGGGCAGCTTGACGTCGCTGACCGCGATGTTGACCTCGACGACCTCCAGGCCGGTCATCCGCTCCACGGCCGCGATCACGTTCTCCCGCACCGCCTGGGCCACCTCGCGGATGGCCACGCCGTAGTCCACGACGATCTCCAGGTCGAGGGCGGTCTGCACCTCGCCGACCTCGGCCTTCACGCCCCGGCTGACCGAGGCCCGGGCCCCGCCCGGGACCCGGTCGCGGACCGCGCCGAAGGTGCGGGAGAGGCCGCTGCCGCTGCCCATCGCGTGGACGCCGACCACCTCGCGGGCGGCCAGGCCCGCGATCTTCTCGACCACGCCGTCGGCGATGGTGGTGCGGCCCCGGTCGGCCGGGGGCCGGGCGAGCCCTCCCGAGGCGGATCCGGATCCGGATGCCGATTCGCTCATCGCCGTGTCCTTTCGCGCGTGCGGACTTTCTCCCACCGTAAGCGCGTCCCGCCGCCGATGCGCCGGGACTACGCCGGACGGCGGGCAGAGCGTGTCGATCGCGCTTGACCTCAACCATGATCGAGGTTCGAGACTGGACGCACGGAACCGGAAGACACGACGACGGGGGATGTGCGATGCGAGCGGTACGCGTGGACGGGTACGGCGGTCCGGAGGTCCTGGTCCCGGTCGAGGCACCGGACCCGGAGCCGGGTGCGGGTGAAGTGGTGGTGCGGGCCGGGGCCATCGACACCCTGTACGTCGAGACCCAGATCCGGGGCGGCTGGGGCGAGGCCTTCGGGGTGCGCCCGCCGTACGTCCCGGGCGGCGCGGCCGCCGGGCACGTGAGCGCGGTGGGCGAGGGGGTCGACCCCGGCCTGCTCGGCCGCCGGGTGCTGGCGGCCCCCGGCACGAAGGGCACGTACGCCGAGCTGATCCGGGTCCCGCTCGACCTCCTGGTCCCGGTACCGGACGGACTCGGCATCCCGGAGGCGGCGGCCCTGGCGCACGACGGGGTGACGGCCACGGGGATCACCGAGGCGATCGCGGTCCGGCCGGGCGAGCGGGTCCTGATCCTGGGTGCGGCGGGCGGCATGGGCACCCTGCTGGTGCAGCTGGCCAGGGCCGCGGGGGCCCGGGTGGTGGGCGCGGCCCGGGGGGCGGCGAAGCTGGCGCTGGTCCGGGAACTGGGCGCCGACGTGGTGGTCGACTACACGGACCCGGGCTGGACCGAAGGGGTCGGGGGGCCGGTGGACGTACTGCTCGACGGGGTCGGCGGGGAGCTGGGCCTGGCGGGCTTCGGCCTGGTCCGGGACGGGGGCCGGGTCTCCGCGCACGGGGCGCCGAGCGGGGGCTTCGCGGCCTTGGACCCGGCGGAGGTGGCGGCGCGGGGGATCGCGCTGCGGGGGATCGCGGAGGTGCGGTTCGGGGCGGCGGAGACCGTGCGGTTGGCCGGGGCGGCGATGGCGGGGGCCGTGGCGGGGCGGCTGCGGCCGGTGATCGGGCGGACCTTCCCGCTGGCCGCGGCGGCCGATGCGCACCGGGCCATCGAATCCCGCGCCATCCCGGGCAAGGCCCTCCTCCTCCCGTAGCGGGCCCCTCCCCTGTCCTCGATCGCCGGGCGGGCTGGGAGTGGTCGCGGCCCTCGAACGCCGGGCGGCTGGAGGTGGTCGGCTGACCCGGGGCTACAGGGGTGCCCTGGGGGAGCCAAATCCAGCCCGCCCGGCGTTTGAGGGCCCGCCGGAGGCACGAACACCGGCGCAACGCCGTCGGCCGACCACCGGTCGGCATCGCCTCCGGCGGGCCCTCAAACGCCGGGCGGCTGAAAATGTCCTGCTGACCCGGGGCTACAGGGGGACCCCCGGGCAGCCAAATCCAGCCGCCCGGCGATTGAGGGCCCGCCGGAGGCACGTCAGCCTGCCCGGCGTTTGAGGGCCCGCCGGAGGCAGGTCAGCCCGGCCGGCGATTGAGGCCGCATGGGGCAGGTCAGCCCGGCCGGCGGTTGAGGCCGGGCGGAGGCGGCCGCGGCTTCGGAGCGGCGGGGGTCAGTCCGCGAGGCCGGCCAGGTCTCGGAGGCGGCGGGCCTGGGCGGCACGCTCGGCGGCACGCTGGTCGTCGTACGCACGGCCCGACGCCCCCCGCAGCAGCGCCTTCGTCTCGATCACCGCATCCCGCGGCGGCGCCACCAGCGCGGCCACCAGGTCCTGCACGGCGGCGTCCAGCTCGGACCCGGGCACGACGAGGTTGGCCAGGCCGATCCGCTCGGCCTCCTCCGCGTGCACGAAGCGCCCGGTGGCGCAGATCTCCAGGGCACGGGCGTAGCCGACCAGGTCGGTCAGCGGCCGCGTACCGGCCAGGTCCGGCACCAGCCCCAGGCTGGTCTCGCGCATGGCGAACTGCACGTCGTCCGCGACGACGCGCAGGTCACAGCCGAGCGCGAGCTGGAAGCCGGCGCCGATGGCATGACCTTGCACCGCGGCGACGGAGATGATGTCGTTGCGCCTCCACCAGGTGAAGGCCTCCTGGTACTCGGCGATGGTGGCGTCCAGCAGTTCGTCGGAGCCACGCGCCAGGTCCAGGAAGGACGGCTCGCCCTCGAAGCCTTCGGGCGTGAACGCCTGCCGGTCGAGTCCGGCGGAGAAGGACTTGCCCTCGCCGCGCAGCACGACGACCCGGACGGTGCCCGGCAATGACCGGCCGGCCTCCGCCAACGCCCGCCAGAGCGCGGGGGACTGGGCGTTTCGCTTGGCCGGGTTGGTCAGTGTCACCGAGGCGACCGTGTCGTCGACGGTGAGCCGTACGCCGTCCTTGTCGAGCAGAGCCATCTGTATGCCTCCGGTGTGCAGTCGGCCGCGGACTCGGCCTCAAGTGACTGCACAGTAACCACCCGGTCGGCCGGAAAGCCGACCGGGGGGCACCGAAGGACTCTAGGAGCGATGTCGAACCCGGCCGGATGGCCCGGATCGGACCGAAGCCTGCGGCCGGGGCCTCAGGCCGAAGCCGCCTTCTTTCCGCGCGTCGCGCCACCGCGTCCGCGCAGCGTGACTCCGGACTCGCTGAGCATCCGGTGAACGAATCCGTAGGACCGGCCGGTTGATTCGGCCAGCGCCCGGATGCTCGCGCCGGAGTCGTACTGTTTCTTCAGGTCTGCCGCGAGCTTGTCGCGCGCGGCGCCGGTTACCCGGCTGCCCTTCTTCAGAGTCTCGGCCACCCGTGCCTCCTCATGGGAAGTGCGCTCTGGACTTCTCATGATCACCCCTCCCGGCGTTCCTGGCCACCCATTCGGCAAGGTCGGCGCGAGCGCTTTTCTCGCGGAGTGGACACCGGAGCGGAACGGAATCTTCGCCTCCACTCCTCGCCCTCCGTCACGACCGGCCACCCACCGTGGGAATCGCCAGGTCAGGGGGTACGCCACAAGAACAGCCGGCCCCGGCCGCGCACGGTGAGTGCGCGACCGGGGCCGTTGTACAGGGTGCGGGGGTACGAGACGTTCTCACTCAGATGATGGATCACTCGTGGGCCGAATGATCCATAAGCAACTGGATCAACGCGCCCGAGCGGACGGAGACCGGCCCCCACCGGCCCCGACCAGGCGCGGGCCGGGTCAGGCCAGGGCCACCAGGTCCCGGTAGTCCGGGCCCCACAGGTCCTCGACGCCGTCGGGCAGCAGGATGATCCGCTCCGGCTCCAGCGCCTCGACCGCGCCCTCGTCGTGCGTCACGAGGATGACGGCGCCCTTGTACGTGCGCAGCGCGCCGAGGATCTCCTCGCGGCTGGCCGGGTCGAGGTTGTTGGTGGGCTCGTCCAGGAGCAGCACGTTCGCCGAGGACACGACCAGCGTGGCCAGGGCGAGGCGGGTCTTCTCGCCGCCGGAGAGGACCCCGGCGGGCTTGTCGACGTCGTCACCGGAGAAGAGGAAGGAGCCGAGCGTCTTGCGGACGGCGACCAGGTCCAGGTCCGGCGCCGAGGAGCGCATGTTCTCCAGGACCGAGCGCTCCGGGTCCAGGGTCTCGTGCTCCTGGGCGTAGTAGCCGAGCTTGAGGCCGTGGCCGGGGACGACCGAGCCGGTGTCCGGCTTCTCCGTGCCGGACAGCAGGCGCAGCAGGGTGGTCTTCCCGGCGCCGTTGAGGCCGAGGATGACCACGCGCGAACCCTTGTCGATGGCCAGGTCGACGTCGGTGAAGATCTCCAGCGAGCCGTACGACTTGGACAGGCCCTCGGCGGTCAGCGGGGTCTTGCCGCAGGGCGCCGGGTCGGGGAAGCGCAGCTTGGCGACCTTGTCGGAGACGCGCACGGCCTCCAGGCCGGCGAGCAGCCGGTCGGCGCGCTTGGCCATGTTCTGGGCGGCGACGGTCTTGGTCGCCTTGGCGCGCATCTTGTCGGCCTGGGAGTTGAGGGCCGCGGCCTTCTTCTCGGCGTTCTGGCGCTCGCGCTTGCGGCGCTTCTCGTCGGCCTCGCGCTGCTGCTGGTAGAGCTTCCAGCCCATGTTGTAGACGTCGATCTGGGCGCGGTTCGCGTCCAGGTAGAAGACCTTGTTGACGACGGTCTCGACCAGGTCGACGTCGTGGGAGATGACGATGAAGCCGCCGCGGTAGTTCTTGAGGTAGTCGCGGAGCCAGACGATGGAGTCGGCGTCGAGGTGGTTGGTCGGCTCGTCGAGGAGCAGGGTGTCGGCGTCCGAGAAGAGGATCCGGGCCAGCTCGACGCGGCGGCGCTGACCACCGGAGAGGGTGTGCAGGGGCTGGCCGAGCACGCGGTCGGGCAGGCCGAGGGCGGCCGAGATGGTCGCGGCCTCGGACTCGGCGGCGTACCCGCCCTTGGTGAGGAACTCCGTCTCCTGGCGCTCGTACTGCCGCATCGCCTTCTCGCGGGTGGCGCCCGAGCCGGAGGAGATGCGCTCCTCGTTCATGCGCATCTTCTTGAGCAGGACGTCGAGGCCTCGCGCCGAGAGGATCCGGTCGCTGGCCAGGACGTCGAGGTCGCCCGTGCGCGGGTCCTGCGGAAGGTAGCCGACCTCGCCGGAGCGGGTGATGGAACCCGCGGCGGGCTGTCCCTCGCCCGCGAGGCACTTGGTGAGGGTGGTCTTGCCCGCTCCGTTGCGGCCGACCAGGCCGATGCGGTCGCCCTTGGCGATGCGGAACGAGGCGGACTCGATGAGGACGCGGGCGCCGGCGCGCAGCTCGACGCCGGTGGCGGTGATCACGGAAATACTCCAGGGCGGTGGGGACGGCGGAAGGGGGGCAGGGACGCGAGTCTTCGGCGCCGCTAATCCGCGAGGAGATTTGCCATGGAGCCATTCTACCGGGGGCGCGCAACTACTTTTCGGGGCGCCCGGCCCCGGCCGGGCGCCGACCCGCGTCCCCCGTTCGGCCCCTATACGGCGCCGGTTCCGGGGCATGCGTACCAGGATGAGGGGGCCGGCACTCGCCGCAGGGGGCGGGATGTGACCTCCCCCACTTGATGAGAGGGCGTGCGGGATGCAGTTCGACGACGACGCCGATCTGGACACTTCCGAGGTCCAGGACGTCCGGAGCAGTCGCATTCCGGGCGGGCGAGCCACCGTCGGCGGCGGCATCGTGGGCCTCATCGCACTGGTCCTGGGGCTGCTCCTCGGGGTGGGCCCCGACCAGCTGGGGCTGTCCGACGGCAGCCCCGAGCCGGCCGCCACGTCCTCCTCCGCCGCGCAGGTGCAGCAGACCTGCCGCAAGGGGCGGGACGCGAACGCGCGCGAGGACTGCCGGCTGGTCGCCGTGGTCAACAGCACGCAGGACTACTGGCGGCAGGAGTTCGCCCGGCGCGGCGGCAGCTACACCGCGGCGCCGACGGTCTTCTTCACGGGCCGGGTGGGCACCGCCTGCGGGACGGCCACCTCCGCGGTGGGCCCGTTCTACTGCCCGGGTGACCGGAAGGTCTATCTGGACCTGGGGTTCTTCAACGAGCTGCGGACGAAGTTCGGCGCGACCGGCGGTCCGTTCGCGCAGGCGTACGTGATCGCCCACGAGTACGGGCACCACATCCAGAACCTGACCGGCACCCTCCAGAAGGCCCAGGACGGGCAGCAGGGCGCCAACAGCAACGCGGTCAAGGTGGAGCTGCAGGCCGACTGCTACGCGGGGGTGTGGGCGCACAACGCCACCAGGACCCCGGACGAGAGCACCGGACGGCCGCTGATCACCAGCCTGACCGACCAGGACATCAAGGACGGCCTCGACGCGGCGGCGGCGGTCGGGGACGACCGCATCCAGGAGAAGTTCCAGGGCCGGGTGACCCCGGAGTCCTGGACGCACGGCAGCGCCGAGCAGCGCCAGCAGTGGTTCTACCAGGGGTACCGGACGGGCGACATGGCCCAGTGCAACACCTTCCGCTGACTGTCACACCCGCCTGCGAGACTTGTGGTCCGGGTCACACGCACGAGAGGGAGTGATCGTCATGGCAGGCGTTCCGACCATCTTTCCGACACTGCTCTACCGCGATGCCCAGGCCGCCATCAAGCTGCTGACCGAGGCCTTCGGCTTCACGCAGGCCGCGGTGTACGAGGGTGAGGACGGCGCGGTCATGCATGCCGAACTGGCCTACGGGAACGGCATGGTGATGCTGGGCAGCAAGGGCCGGGGCGGGGTCTTCGACAAGGCCATGGCCGAGGGCGGCCCGGCCGGGGTCTACATCGTGGTCGAGGACGTGGACGCGCACCACCGCCGGGCCGAGGAGCACGGGGTGGAGATCCTGATGCCGCCGACCGACCAGGACTACGGGTCGCGGGACTACATGGCGCGCGACGCCGAGGGCAACATCTGGAGCTTCGGGACGTACGCGCCGCAGGTCTGACCCGCGGCGCGGGTCAGGCGGGGTCCGGGCGCGAAGGGCCCGGACCCTTCGCGCCGGGACTGCGCCGGTTTCAGACGCCGCCGGTGTGGACCTGGAAGGCAGCGCGCCGCATCGCCTTGGCCAGGGCGGGGTCGGGGTGGGCGGCGGCGAGGGCCACGAGCACCTGCACGGTGCGCGGGTGCCCGACGGCGCGGACCTCGTCCAGCAGCCGGGGCACGGTGGTGCGCACGGCCGAGTCGAGGTGGCGGGCCAGCAGCTCCGCCTCGCCGTGGTCGGCGATGGCGGCCGCGGTGTCGACCCACAGCCAGGTCGACTCCTCCCGGGTGAGCACGTCCTGGGCCTCGTCCGGGTCGACCCCGTCGTGCTCGGCGAGCCAGAGCAGGGCGTAGGGGCGCAGCGCGGGCTCGCGGACCGCGGCGCGGACCTCGGGCTCGGCGGGGGCGCCGACCACGCGCAGCGCCTCGAAGGCCAGGCCGCGCAGCAGCGCGTCCTCGCCGCGGGCGGCGTGCAGCAGCTCGCTGACGGCGTGTCCGACGGGCCGGGCGGCGAGCCAGGCCTGGTATTCGGCGCGGGCCGGGCCGGGCGTGAGCCGGGCGCAGCCGTGCAGCATGGCCGCGGCGGACTGCTCGATGTTCCCGGCGGTGCTCTGGGCGGCCACGCAGATCTGTTCCAGCTTGACCCAGACCGCCCAGCTGCCGAGCGGGGTGAGCGCGGCCATCGCGGGGCCCAGCGTGACGGCGTCGACGGCGGCCAGGCCGCCCAGCGCCCAGCGCAGCAGGCGGGCGAGCGGGACGGGCCGGTCGGCGGCGCGCGCGGGGGCGGCGGCGCTCGGGCCGCCGAGGCCGGCGGCGCCCGCCTCGGAGGCGGCGTCGTAGGGCACTTCGCAGCGCTCGTCGCGCAGTTCGACGACGCGCTGGCCGAGCAGGTCCAGCAGGGCTGGGACGGTCACGGGTCCGGCGGAGAGCTGGAGGAGGGAGAGGACCTGGGGCATCGACTCGACCACTTCGGCGACGGCCGAGGGGGCGATGTCGGCCGGGGCCGGGTGGACGAGCGACCAGGCGTCGAAGAGGGCGACCCAGCCGCGCAGGACGGCCGTGTCGTCGCGGTCCCAGGCGCGCAGGCGCCAGCCGGGGCGGGCGTGTCCGCCGTGCACCTCGACGAGTCCGGCGAGCCGGGCGCGGTCCCAGCCCACCTGGATCTGGCCGTGCGTCAGACCCAGCTGCCGAGCGGCCCGTTCGACGTCGGCGGCGGGCAGCGCGCCCGCCGGGGCGGGCCGGGACCCGTCCGCGACGCCGAGGTGGTGCTCGGCCCAGCGGGCCAGGCGCACGGCGTCCGCCAGGGAGGCGCGGGCCCGGTTCGCGAGGTCGGGCGCGGCGGGGGTACCGGCGGGCGGGCGGGGGGCCGGCCGGGTGCTCCGGTCCGTCACCGCCTTGCGGGCCGTGGCGACGGAGCGCGGAGAGACGAGTCGGAGTCTGGAGTCGCGAGCCAACTGCTCATCAGGCTTTCGGGACGTCACGGAAGCAGTCTCGCCCGTCACGGCCCGAAAGCCCAAACGGAACCGGCCGTTACCGCCGGACACCGAGGGGTCATACCGGGGCAAAGGTGCCTTCGCGCCACGGTGGCTACATCAGCGGGGTCAGGAACCGGCGCAGGCCCTCCTCGTACTCCGCGGGATCCGCGTTCCACATCGCGCCGTGCGGGGCGTCCCGGACGGTCCGCAGGGTGACGAGGTCCGGGCGCGCGGCGGCGAGGCGGCGCGAGGGCTCCCAGGGCGCGAGGGTGTCCTCGGGCCCGTGGAAGATCAGTACGGGCATCCGCAGCGCCGCCGGGTCGGCGCCCGGCGGCCGCCGGCCGGCCCGCAGTCCGGTGCGCCCCTCGGCGGCCCGCACGGCGAGCGGGAGGACCGCGGCCGGGGTCCCGCGGGCGGCGGCGAGGCGCTCCAGGGTGGCGCGCCAGTCCAGCACCGGGGAGTCCAGGACCAGCCCGGAGATCCGGTCGGCGAGGGCGGAGCGTTCGGCCGCGAGCAGGGCCATGGTGGCGCCGGTGGACCACCCGTACAGGACGACCCGGCGGGCGCCGAAGCGCAGGGCGTAGCGGATCGCCGCGTCCAGGTCGCGCCACTCCGACGCGCCGAGGTGGCCGACGCCGTCCGGCGGGGCGGGGGCTCCGAGGTCGCCGCGGTAGGCGAGGTCGAGGACCGGCAGCCGGTGGCGGTGCAGGAAGGGCATGACCACCATGGGGTGTTCGCGGGTGCCGCCGAGCCCGTGCGCGGTGATCACCCAGGTGTCGCGGGCACCGGGCACGAACCAGGCGGGCAGGGCGCCCAGCTCTCCGGGAACGTCCACGTCGGCGTGGTCGAGGCCGAGGGCGGCGCGCGGGTTGCCGGCGTGGATCTGCGGGGTGAGCAGGACCCGGGTGCCGGGGGCGAGGGAGCCGTGGGTGACCCCGACCAGGCGCCGGACGACGGTGTCCGGGTCGTGCGGGGCGTCGGGCAGGACGGCCCCGACGACCGCGTGCACACCGGGCGCGGCCAGGCCGTACGTACCGGGCCACAGGGAGGCGAGGGACCGGGTCAGGGCGACGCGGTCCGCGGTGGCGGAGTGGACGACGAGCTTCGGTCCGCCGGGCAGCGGGCGGCCGGGTTCGGTCCGCAGGGCGGCGTTGGCGGCGTACCGGCCGGCGGCGACGGCGGCCACCCCGGCGGCAGCGGCCAGTCCGGCGGCGGTGAGGGCGGCGGTGACGGCCGCTGCCGTCGTGGTTGCGGGGGGCACCGCTCCAGTGTCGGCCGGGGCGGCGGGCCCGGCCAGTGGAGGCGGTCGTTCCGGTGACCGGGGACGCGCGCCGGGCGGGCGTGATCCGGGTCTCACCCGGGGTCCCGGACGCACGCGACGGCGGGGTGGGAGACCCCCGGTCGGCCGGGGGTCCATCCAGCCCCTGACGTGCGTAAACAGGTGCATCAGCGGTCCAATGGGGACGAGCGCGGCGAACCGTCCCCGGATCGGTACACCGCTCCGCCCGGTCCAGTTCATCTTCCGTTCACTCAAGTTGCCTACGGTCGGCGAGCCACTGACGTCAAACAGAAGCCTGGGTAAATGGAGCACATAACGCTTCTCCTCGGGATCGTGATCATTACCGCTCTCGTGTTCGACTTCACGAACGGTTTCCACGACACGGCCAACGCGATGGCCACCACCATCTCGACCGGCGCACTCAAGCCCAAGACGGCGGTGGCCATGTCCGCCGTGCTGAACCTCGTCGGCGCGTTCATGTCCGTGGAGGTCGCCAAGACGATCTCCAAGGGCCTGGTCAACGAGCAAGGCATCCAGCCGGAGGTCATCTTCGCCGCGCTGGTCGGCGCCATCCTCTGGAACCTCGTCACCTGGCTGGTCGGCCTGCCGTCCAGTTCCTCGCACGCCCTGATGGGCGGCCTGGTCGGTGCGGCCGTCGCCTCCGCCGGTCTCGGCGCCGTCAACGGCGGCACGCTCGTCACCAAGGTGCTGCTCCCCGCGGTCGCCGCGCCCATCGTGGCCGGAGTGGCCGCGATGCTGGCCTCGCGGCTCACCTACAAGGTGGGCAAGAACGTCGACGAGAAGACCTCCGCCAAGGGCTACAAGGCCGGTCAGATCGCCTCGGCCGGACTCGTCTCCCTGGCGCACGGCACCAACGACGCGCAGAAGACCATGGGCATCATCACCCTGGCGCTGGTCGCCGGCGGTGCGCTCGCCCCCGGCTCCAACCCGCCGGTCTGGGTCATCTTCTCGGCCGGCATGGCGATCGCGATGGGCACCTACCTGGGCGGCTGGCGCATCATCCGCACCATGGGCAGCGGCCTGACCGACCTCCAGCCGCAGCAGGGCTTCGCCGCCCAGACCTCGGCCGCCAGCGTCATCCTGGCCTCCTCCAGCCTCGGCTTCTCCCTCTCCACCACCCACGCCTGCTCCGGCGCGGTCATGGGTGCGGGCCTGGGCCGCAAGGGCGGCGTGGTCCGCTGGTCCACCGCCAGCCGGATGTTCATCGCCTGGGGCCTGACCCTGCCGGCCGCCGCCCTGGTGTCCGCGGGCGCCGAGCTCGTCATGCGGACCGGTGACGTCGGCGTGGCCGCCGTCGCGCTCTTCCTCGTCGGCTCCTGCGTCGCCATCTGGCTCGTCTCGCGCCGCCAGGTCGTCGACCACACCAACGTGAACGGCACGCCGGACGCCCCGGCCGAGGCTCCCGGCGTGGTCACCACCGCGATCGCCGCCGTCGTCGTTCCGCCGCTCGCGGGCACCACCGCCGCGGTCACGGACGAGGCCTTCAAGGCGACCATCCCCACCCCGGCACCGGCCGCTCCCCCGGCCCCGGCGGCTCCCGCCGCCGCGGTCTGACCCACAGAGGAATCGGCAGTATGAAGATCGACTGGGCAGCACTCGGCTCCGTGTTCGGCGTCAGCCTCTCCGCCACCGTCGCCCTCGTGACCCTGTTCACCCTGGGCATCGTGGGCCTGTCGAAGCACGAGGCCGCGACCGGCCGGGGCGGCGCCGCCCACCTGGCACGCACCGGCGCCTACGCCTGCTTCTCGCTCTGCGCGGTGGCCGTCGGCTACGCGATCTACCTGATCGTCAGCTGACGCCGCGCGGTCACCCCCGCGCGTCCCACCCGCCCCAGCACGTCCGAAAGCTCCCTCCGGCCCACCGCCGGGGGGAGCTTTCGCAGGTCAACGGCAAGTTGACGGGCGTTCGCGGGGCGTGGTGGACTGCCGGAGCCAACACGGCGGCATGAAGAGGAAGTCCGGTGCGAATCCGGCGCGGTCCCGCCACTGTCACCGAGGAGCCGACGGCTCCCCGGAAGCCAGGAACTCTCGCCACCGGACACGTCGAACCAGGGCGCGGACCCTGAGTGAGGACCTACCTGCCACATGCGTGCCGATCGCGTTTTCGCGTACGGCGCGACGGCCGGCCTGATCGGCGACCGGATCCTCGGTGATCCGCGCCGCGGGCATCCCGTCGCCGCCTTCGGGCGGACCGCCGCCACCGTCGAACGGGCCCTGTGGGGCCACAGCCGGGCCCGGGGCGCCCTGCACACCCTGGTGTGCGCGGGGGGCGCGGCCGCCGTCGGCGCGCTCGGCGCCCGCGCCGTGCGCTCCCGGCCCGCCGCCGCCCGCATCGCCCTGACCGCCGCCGCCACCTGGGCGGTGGTGGGCGGCACCTCGCTGGGCCGCGAAGCCCTGGCCATCGGGGGCGCCCTGGCCGCCGGGGACACCGAGGTGGCCCGGGAGCGGCTGCCGCACCTGTGCGGACGCGACCCGCAGGCCCTGGACGAGCAGCAGATCGCCCGCGCCGTCGTGGAGTCCGTCGCCGAGAACACCTCGGACGCCGTCGTCGGCGCCCTGGTCTGGGGCGCCCTGGCGGGGGTGCCCGGGCTGCTGTTCTTCCGCGCCGTGAACACCCTGGACGCGATGGTCGGCCACCGCTCCCCGCGCTACCTGCGCTACGGCTGGGCCTCGGCCCGGCTCGACGACGTCGCGGGCTGGCCGGGCGCCCGGCTGACCGCGCTGGCCGCCGTGGCGGCCGGACCCGACCGGCGGGGCGCCGTACGGGCCTGGCGCGCGGACGCCGCCGCCCACCCCAGCCCGAACGCCGGCCCGGTGGAGGCCTCCTTCGCGGGCGCGCTCGGGGTCCGCCTCGGCGGGACCCTGGCGTACGCGGGGCGCGTGGAGCACCGGGCGGTGCTGAACGGGGCGGCGGGCCGTCCGGTCGACGCCCCGGACATCGAGCGCGCCGTACGGCTCTCGCGCCGGGTCACCTGGATCTCCCTCGGGGCATGCGTGGCCCTGCGGTCGCTGGTGTCGTCACTGCGCGCGTCACGCCGCGCATCCGGTCGTACGACGAAGGGAAGCGCATGAGCGGCGCACGGCGCGGCGGCGGACTCCTGGTCGCCGGCACCACCTCCGACGCGGGCAAGAGCGTGGTCACCGCGGGCATCTGCCGCTGGCTGGCCCGCCAGGGCGTGAAGGTGGCGCCCTTCAAGGCACAGAACATGTCGCTGAACTCCTTCGTCACCCTGGAGGGCGCCGAGATCGGCCGCGCCCAGGCGATGCAGGCCCAGGCGGCGCGGGTCGAACCCACCGCGCTGATGAACCCGGTGCTGCTGAAACCCGGCAGCGACCGCAGCAGCCAGGTCGTGCTGCTGGGCAAGCCGGTGGGTGAGATGAGTGCGCGCGGCTATCACGGGGGGAGGCAGGAGCAGTTGCTCGGCATCGTCACGGACTGCCTGGAGCAGCTGCGGGGCACGTATGACGCCGTGATCTGCGAGGGGGCGGGCAGTCCGGCCGAGATCAACCTGCGGCGCACGGACATCGTGAACATGGGGATCGCGCGGGCCGCGCGCTTCCCGGTGGTCGTGGTCGGCGACATCGACCGCGGCGGGGTCTTCGCCTCCTTCTTCGGTACGACGGCCCTGCTGTCGCCCGAGGACCAGTCGCTGATCGCGGGCTACCTCGTCAACAAGTTCCGCGGGGACGTGTCCCTGCTGGAGCCGGGCATGGAGATGCTGCGCGGGCTGACCGGGCGGGCGACCTACGGGGTGCTGCCCTTCCGGCACGGGCTCGGCATCGACGAGGAGGACGGCCTGCGGGTCTCGCTGCGCGGCGCCGTACGGGAGTCCGTGGTCGCCCCGCCGGTGGGCGAGGACGTGCTGCGGGTGGCGGTGTGCGCGGTCCCGCTGATGTCGAACTTCACGGACGTGGACGCGCTGGCCGCCGAACCGGGCGTCGTGGTGCGGTTCGTGGACCGGGCCGAGGAACTGGCCGACGCCGACCTGGTCGTCGTCCCCGGCACCCGCGGCACCGTGAAGGCGCTGGCCTGGCTGCGCGAGCGCGGCCTCGCCGACGCGCTGGCCCGGCGGGCCGCCGAGGGGCGGCCGGTTCTGGGCGTCTGCGGTGGCTTCCAGGTGCTGGGCGAGTCCATCGAGGACGAGGTCGAGTCCCGGGCCGGGGTCGTCGAGGGGCTCGGGCTGCTGCCCGTGCGCGTCCGCTTCGAGCGGGAGAAGACCCTCGCGCGGCCGAGCGGGAGCGCGCTGGGCGAGAGCGTCCAGGGGTACGAGATCCACCACGGCGTGGCCGATGTGCGGGGCGGCACCCCCTTCCTGGACGGGTGCCGGGTCGGTGAGGTGTGGGGCACCCACTGGCACGGGTCGCTGGAGAGCGACGGCTTCCGGCGGGCCTTCCTGCGGGAGGTCGCGCGGGCCGCCGGCCGCCGGTTCGTTCCGGCCCCGGACACGTCGTTCGGCTCCCTGCGGGAGGAGCAGCTGGATCTGCTCGGCGATCTGATCGAGGAGCACGCCGATACCGATGCGCTGCTGCGGCTGATCGAGTCCGGCGCCCCGGCGGGGCTCCCGTTCCTGCCGCCGGGCGCGCCGTGACGGCGCCCCGGGCCCTGCGGGGCTCTCCCCCACCCCGCCCCTTCCCGAAACCGGGCTCCGCCCGGACCCGGTCCTCAAACGCCGGACGGGCTGACACCCTCCAGCCCCGCCCGCGATTGAGGCGCGGGGTCCGGGGCGGAGCCCCGGGTACGGTCCGCACCTTCGAAGGAGTGAGCAACACGTGAGCACCCCCTACCCGTTCACCGCACTGGTCGGTCAAACCGACCTGCGCCTCGCGCTGCTGCTCAACGCGGTGAGCCCCGCGGTCGGCGGCGTGCTCGTGCGCGGCGAGAAGGGGACGGCCAAGTCCACCGCCGTCCGCGCGCTGTCGACGCTGCTGCCGCACGTGGACGTCGTCCCCGGCTGCCGGTTCAGCTGCGCGCCCACCGCACCGGATCCGGCCTGCCCCGACGGCCCGCACGAGCCCGGCCCGGCCGCCGCGCGCCCCGCGCGGATGGTCGAGCTGCCCGTCGGCGCCTCCGAGGACCGGCTCGTCGGCGCGCTGGACATCGAACGGGCCTTGTCCGAGGGCGTGAAGGCCTTCGAACCGGGCCTGCTGGCCGACGCGCACCGCGGGATCCTCTACGTCGACGAGGTCAACCTGCTGCACGACCACCTCATCGACCTGCTCCTCGACGCCGCCGCGATGGGCGCCTCCTACGTCGAGCGCGAGGGCGTCTCCGTACGGCACGCCGCCCGCTTCCTGCTGGTCGGCACGATGAACCCGGAGGAGGGTGAGCTGCGGCCGCAGCTGCTGGACCGGTTCGGGCTGACCGTCGAGGTCGCCGCCTCCAGGGAGCCCGCGCAGCGCGTCGAGGTGGTGCGCCGCCGGCTCGCGTACGAGGACGACTCCGCGGGCTTCGCCGCGCGCTGGGCCGGTGACGAGGCGGACGTACGGGCCCGGGTGATCGCGGCCCGGGCGCTGCTGGGCCGGGTGGTGCTCGGGGACGGCGCACTGATGCAGATCGCGGCGACCTGCGCCGCCTTCGAGGTCGACGGGATGCGGGCCGACATCGTGATGGCGCGCACCGCCACCGCGCTGGCGGCCTGGGCCGGGCGCACCGACGTGCGCAAGGAGGACGTGCGCCAGGCCGCGCTGCTGGCGCTGCCGCACCGGCGGCGGCGCAACCCCTTCGACGCGCCGGGGCTGGACGAGGACAAGCTGGACGAGATCCTCGACGGGTTCCCGGACGAGGAGCCCGAGCCCGACCCGGAGCCGGAGCCGGAGGGTCCGGACGACGGCGGACCGGAGGGCGGCCCCGGGGACGGCCCCGACGGGGACCCCGACGGCGGCCCGGACGGCGGCGGGCTGCCGCCGCAGGGCCACGGGCAGGACCCGGCGCCACAGACCGGACCGGCGGACGCGCCGGAGGCGGACGGACCGGCCGGTCCCGCCGAGCCGGAAGGGGCCCCCGAGCCCGCCCCGGCCCGCGCCGACGCGGCCGAAGGACCCACCCAGGCGGCCGTGCGCGCCGCCGACCCCTTCCGGACCAAGATGCTCAGCGTCCCGGGGCTCGGCGAGGGCGCGTCCGGGCGGCGCTCGCGGGCCCGTACCGCGCACGGGCGCACGACCGGCGCGCAACGCCCCCGGGGCCAGCTGACCAAGCTGCACCTCGCGGCGACCGTCCAGGCGGCCGCCCCGCACCAGCTGGCCCGCGGGCGCAGCGGCCGCGGCCTGGTCGTGCGCAAGGACGATCTGCGCCAGGCGACGCGCGAGGGCCGCGAGGGCAACCTCGTGCTCTTCGTCGTCGACGCCTCGGGATCGATGGCGGCCCGCAAGCGGATGGGCGCGGTCAAGGGCGCGGTCCTGTCGCTGCTGCTGGACGCCTACCAGCGGCGCGACAAGGTCGGCCTGATCACCTTCCGCGGCGCCGGCGCCGAGCTGGCGCTGCCGCCCACCTCGTCGGTGGACGCGGCGGCGGCCCGGCTGGAGCAGCTGCCGACCGGCGGGCGCACCCCGCTGGCGGCGGGGCTGCTCAAGGCCCACGAGGTGCTGCGCGTGGAGCGGCTGCGCGACCCGTCGCGCCGCCCGCTGCTGGTGGTCGTCACCGACGGGCGCGCCACCTCGGCGGGTCCGGCGGGCGGTGACGCCCGGGCGCTCGCGCGCCGGGCCGCGCTGCTGCTCCAGGGCGAGCACGTCGCCTCGGTGGTCGTGGACTGCGAGTCGGGTCCCGTCCGGCTGGGGCTGGCCGGGGTGCTGGCCGCCGACCTGGGCGGCCCCGCGGTGACCCTCGACGGGCTGCGGGCCGACTCGCTGGCCGGGCTCGTGAAGAACGTACGTACCTCATCCCCGACCCACAGGAGGGCCGCTTAATGCCGCAGGGACAGCCGTCCGTCGTTCCCGACGACGGGCTCACGACGCGCCAGCGCCGCAACCGGCCGCTGGTCTTCGTCCACACCGGACCCGGCAAGGGCAAGTCGACGGCCGCCTTCGGGCTGGCGCTGCGCGCCTGGAACCAGGGCTGGCCGGTCGGGGTGTTCCAGTTCGTCAAGTCGGCGAAGTGGAAGGTCGGCGAGGAGAACGCGCTCAAGGCGCTCGGCGAGACGGGCAAGGGCGGTCCGGTCGTCTGGCACAAGATGGGCGAGGGCTGGTCCTGGGTCCAGCGCGACGCGCAGCTCGACAACGAGCAGGCGGCCAAGGAGGGTTGGGAGCAGGTCAAGCGCGACCTGGCCGCCGAGACGCACGCCCTGTACGTCCTGGACGAGTTCACCTACGCGCTGCACTGGGGCTGGATCGACGTGGACGAGGTGATCGAGGTGCTGCGCGGCCGTCCCGGAACCCAGCACGTCGTCATCACCGGCCGCAACGCCCCCGAGAAGCTGGTCGAGTTCGCGGACCTGGTCACCGAGATGACCAAGGTCAAGCACCCCATGGACACCGGCCAGAAGGGCCAGCGAGGCATCGAGTGGTGACGTCCGTGACCGTCCCGCGCCTGGTGATCGCCGCGCCGTCCTCCGGCAGCGGCAAGACCACCGTCGCGACGGGTCTGATGGCGGCCTTCACGGAGCGCGGCCTCGCCGTCTCCCCGCACAAGGCCGGGCCCGACTACATAGACCCGGGCTACCACGCGCTGGCCACCGGCCGGCCGGGGCGCAACCTGGACGCCTTCATGTCCGGCCCGGACCTGATCGGCCCGCTGTTCGCGCACGGCGCGGCCGGGTGCGACCTCGCCGTGGTCGAAGGTGTCATGGGCCTCTACGACGGGGCGGCCGGCCGTGGTGAGCTGGCCTCGACGGCGCAGGTCGCCAAGCTGCTGCGGGCGCCGGTGGTGCTGGTGGTGGACGCGTCCTCGCAGTCCCGGTCGGTGGCGGCGCTCGCGCACGGCTTCGCGTCCTTCGATCCGCAGGTGCGGATCGGGGGCGTGATCCTGAACAAGGTCGGCTCCGACCGGCACGAGGTGATGCTGCGGGAGGCGCTGGAAGAGGCCGGGATGCCGGTGCTCGGCGTGCTGCGCCGGGTGCCGCAGGTCGCGGCGCCCTCCCGGCACCTGGGGCTGGTCCCGGTCGCCGAGCGCCGGGCGGACGCGCTGGCCTCGGTGGCGGCGCTGGCCGAACAGGTGCGGGCGGGCTGCGATCTGGAGGCGCTGATGGCGCTGGCCCGGACCGCGCCGCCGCTGGACTGCGCCGCGTGGGCCCCGGAACAGGCCCTGTTCCGGGCGCCGGACGGGCTGGATCTTCCAGCCCCGCCGGCGTTCGAGGCGCGGGGTCCGGGGCGGAGCCCCGGCGGCGGCGCCGCACCCGTCGTCGCCGTCGCGGGCGGGCCCGCCTTCACCTTCTCTTACGCCGAGCACGCGGAGCTGCTGAGCGCCGCCGGGGCGCGGGTCGTCACCTTCGACCCGCTGCGGGACGAGGCGCTGCCCGAGGGCACCGCCGGGCTGGTCATCGGCGGCGGGTTCCCCGAGATGTACGCGCCCGAGCTCTCGGCCAACGCACCGCTGCGCGCGGCGGTGGCCGCCTTCGCCGCGTCGGGGGCGCCGGTCGCCGCCGAGTGCGCGGGGCTGCTCTACCTGGCGGGTTCGCTGGACGGCAAGCCGATGTGCGGGGTGCTGGACGCCGACGCGCGGATGTCGGACCGGCTCACCCTGGGCTACCGGGAGGCGGTGGCGGTCTCCGACAGCCCGCTGGCGCGGGCGGGGACCAGGCTGCGCGGCCACGAGTTCCACCGCACGGTGATCGAGCCCGGGGCGGGGACCGGCGACGGCGCCGGGGCGGGCGCCGCGCCCGCGTGGGGCTTCACCCGTCCCGAGCGCCGGGTCGAGGGCTTCGTCCTGGGCTCCGTACACGCCAGTTACCTGCACACCCACTGGGCCGCGGAGCCGTCGGTGGCGTGGCGCTTCGTCGCCGCGGCGCGCGCGGCCGCCGTGCGCGCGGGGGCGCCGGCGGGGGCAGCGGACGTCCCGTGAGGTCAGTCCGCGAGGCCCACGAGCAGCCAGATGCCCGCGACCCCGCCCACCGTGCACATCAGCGTGGACAGGGCGGGGTGGCGGTGGTGCGCCTCGGGCAGGATCTCGGCCGACGCGAGGTAGAGCAGGATGCCGGCGAAGAAGCCGAGGTATCCCCCCAGCGGTTCCTCCGGAAGGGTGAACAGCAGGGTGGACGCCGCTCCGGCGACGGGGGCCACGGCGTCCGCGAAGAGCATCATCAGGGCCTTGCGGCGGGCGTTCCCGTACAGGCTGGTGAGGGTGTAGGTGTTGAACCCGTCGGCGAAGTCGTGGGTGATGACGGCCAGTGCGACGGCCACCCCCATCCCGCCGCCGACCTGGAAGGCGGCGCCGAGCGCGACACCGTCGGCGAGGCTGTGGCCGACCATCGCGCCCGCCGCCGTCAGGCCGACCTGGGGCACCCTGGCCCCGTGCTCGCCGTGCCCGGAGCCGTTCGCGCCGCCGTGCGAGGCCTGGCGGACCGCCAGGGCCCGCTCCACCACGTGCGCGACGAGGAACCCGGCCACGAAGAGCAGCAGGGCGAGCGGGACGCCGAACACCTCGTCCCCGGCCGCCCGCATCGCCTCCGGCAGCAGGTCCAGGCCCACGACGCCGAGCATCAGCCCGCCCGCCAGGCCCAGCACGAGGTGGCGGCGGTCGGTGACGCGTTGCGCCGTCCACCCGCCCGCCAGCGTCATCAGGAACGCGCCCAACGCCACGATCACGGCCATAGGCCCCTGGATACCGACTGCCGGGCCCGCGCGCACCTTCGCGCGCGGGGCGGCGGACGATGCGAAGTTGACGGCTGACGATGTCGAGGGAGCGAGGGTCACCGGTGGGCGAGCAGGGCGGTTACAGCGGGTACGAGCGGGTGGTCGTCGGGGTCGGCGGCCGTTCGGGGGTCTCGGCGGCGGAGGTCTGCGCCCTGGTCGAGGAGACGCTGCGGGATGCGGGACTGGCCGTGGCGGCGCTCACCGCGCTGGCCACGGTGGAGTCGAAGGCGGCCGAGGCCGGGATCTTGGGCGCGGCCGAGCGCTTCGGCGTGCCGCTGCTGACCTACGGGCCCGGGGAGCTGGAACGGATCGCGGTCCCGCACCCGAGCGAGGCCGCCCGGGCGGCGGCCGGCACGCCCTCGGTGGCGGAGGCGGCGGCGCTGGCGGGGGGCGGCGAGCTGCTCGTCCCCAAGCGGAAGTCGGCGGCGGCCACCTGCGCGGTGGCCCGGGCCGAGGCGCACGACCTGCGCCACCACGGGGACGCGGAGCTGGTGGACGCGCCGGGGCGGCTGGTCGACCTGGCCGTCAACGTACGGTCCGGCACTCCCCCGGCCTGGCTGAAGGAGCGGATCGCCGCCTCGCTGGACGCGCTGTCGGCCTATCCGGACGGGCGGGCGGCGCGCGCGGCGGTGGCCGCGCGCCACGGGCTGCCCGTGGAGCGCGTCCTGCTGACTGCCGGGGCGGCGGAGGCGTTCGTCCTGATCGCCCGGGCGCTGGGGGCCGTACGGCCGGTGGTGGTGCACCCGCAGTTCACCGAGCCGGAGGCGGCGCTGCGCGACGCCGGGCACCGGGTGGAGCGGGTGCTGCTGCGGCCCGAGGACGGCTTCCGGCTGGATCCGGCCGCGATACCCGAGGACGCGGACCTCGTGGTCATCGGCAATCCGACCAACCCGACGTCGGTGCTGCACCCCGCGGCGGGGCTGGCCGCGCTGGCCCGGCCGGGGCGGACGCTGGTGGTCGACGAGGCCTTCATGGACGCGGTGCCGGGGGAACGCGAGGCGCTGGCCGGCCGGACGGACGTGCCCGGGCTGGTGGTGCTGCGCAGTCTGACCAAGACGTGGGGGCTGGCCGGGCTGCGGATCGGCTACGTGCTGGCCGATCCCGCGGTGATCGCCGCGCTGTCGGCCGCGCAGCCGCTGTGGCCGGTGTCGAGCCCGGCGCTCGCGGCGGCCGAGGCCTGCGTGGGCCCGGCGGCGCTGGCGGAGGCGGAGGCTGCCGCGCGGCAGATCGAGGTGGACCGCATCCACCTGCTGGCCGGGCTGGCCGAATTCGACGAGGTCACGGTGGCGGGAGAGGCGGCGGGCCCGTTCGTCCTGATCCGGGTGGACCGGGCGCCGGAGGTACGGGACCGGCTGCGGGCCCTCGGCTTCGCCGTCCGGCGCGGGGACACCTTCCCCGGGCTGGACCGGTCCTGGCTCCGGCTGGCGGTGCGCGACCGCGCGACGACGGGGCGGCTGCTCCAGGCGCTGGACCACGCGCTGACGCTGACGTCCGCCTGAACGCGGGGCGGCCCGTGATCGCCTCGCCCGCCGCGAACGACCGTGCGAGAGTGTTCGGACACGAAGCGTGGCCGGAACGGACCGGTGCGCGAGGCTCCGGGGGAACACCAGGATGAGGACATCCGTCAGGATCGCGGTGGGCGCGGCGGGGCTGGCCCTCGTCGCGGGCGGCGTTCACGCCGTGCCGAGGCTGCTCGACGGCGGCGCCCCGGCGGCCGGGCAGCGGCTGGCCGCCGACGCGCCCGAGCCGGGCGGGACGGGCGGTACGGGCGGGACCGGCGCGGCGACGGGCGGGGCGGCCACCCCTTCGGACGCCCGGCCCTTCACCCTCGTCGGGACGGGCGACATCATCCCGTACCCCTCGATCATCGAGCGCTCGGCGCTGGACGCGGGCGGCGACGGCGGCCACGACTTCCGCAAGATACTCGCGGGCGTCAAACCCGTGGTGAGCGCCGCGGACGTGGCGATCTGCCACCACGAGATACCGTACGGGGAGCCGGGCGGCCCCTTCACCGGCTACCCCACCTTCAAGGCCCCGCACGAACTGGCCGACGCCCTGAAGGACACCGGGTACGACAGCTGCTCGACGGCGTCGAACCACACCCTGGACGCCGGTTACCCCGGCCTCGCCCGGACGCTCGACCACCTCGACCGGGTCGGCCTGGGGCACACCGGCTCGGCCCGCAGCGCGGCCGAGGCCAAGACCCCGGCGCTGCTGAGCGCGGGCGGCGCGAAGATCGCCCAGCTGTCGTACACCTACGGCACGAACGGCATCCCGGTCCCCGAGGGCAAGCCCTGGTCGGTGAACCTGATCGACCAGGGGCGGATCCTGGCCGACGCCCGGGCGGCGCGGGCGGCGGGCGCCGACGTGGTGGTCCTCAGCGTGCACTGGGGCACCGAGTGGCAGACCGCGCCCGACGCCCAGCAGCTGGAGCTGGCGCGGGCGCTCACCGCGTCCCGCACGGACGGGCAGCCGGACATCGACCTGATCCTCGGCACCCACAACCACGTGCCGCAGCCGTACGAGAAGATCAACGGCACCTGGGTGGTGTACGGGATGGGCGACCAGGTCGCCAGCTTCGTGCCACCGGAGATGAAGCGCGGCAACATGGGCTCGATCCCGCGCTTCACCTTCTCCCCGTCGGCCTCCCGGCCGGGCCGCTGGGAAGTGACCAAGGCCGAATTCCTCACCCAGTACTCGGACATGGACGCGCCGTTCCGCGTGGTGTGTGCCTCCTGCGCCGCCTCGGACACCGGGCTCGGCGCCGGCAAGCGGGCGGAGTACGCCGCCGTCGACCGGCAGGTGACGGAGGCGGTGCTCTCGCGCAAGGCGGCCGAGCAGGGGCTGACGCACGCCAACCGCTAGCGCTGTGGCCGGGGTCGGGACCGCTACTGGGTCCGGCCGCGGCCCCGGCCGCGGGTCACCACGAGGGCGGCGACGCCCGCCCCCAGCAGGAGCAGCGCGCCGCCCGCCACGTACGGGGTGACCGAACCGGCCCCGGTCTCGGCGAGGTTGGCCCCGCCGCCCTGCGACCGGGGCTTGACGTCGGCCACCGCGGCGGGCTTCACGGCAGAGGGCGGCGCCGCGGACGGGGCGACGGAGGGCACGATGCCGCCCGCCCGCTCGCAGTGCGCCTCGGCCAGGACCACCTCGCCGGTCACCTGGGCGACGTTCAGGTTGCCCGGGTTCAGCGACACCGTGAGCCGCAGGGCGGCCGCGGCGGCGGTGGTCGAGGTGGTCCGCGTACTGGACAGCTCCAGGCCGACCTCGCCCACGCCGGGGACGGCGACGCGGGTCGGGCCGCCGGCGGACAGGGTGATCTTCTTGCCGAGCGCGGTCACCGTGCCGAGCACGTTCGAGGTGGCCACCGGCGCCCTGCCGGGCTCGCACACGGCCTTCGAGGTGACCTTCTCGACCTCGATCAGGGAGAGCGCGGGCAGTCCGGGCACGTGCACCTTGGCGTGCGCGAGGTTGGCCTCGGCCCGGGCGCCGGTCTTGTCCGCGGTCGCCTTCGAGGTGGCGGCGTCGGCGCGCAGGACGCTCACCGGCTGCCCCTGGTCCACCCCGTCGAGGGTGACGGTCAGGGCGGTCTTCGCGGCGTCGGCGGGGGCGCTGACCTCGTTCAGGGTGGCGGTCAGCGGGATGTCGACGGCCTTGTTGAGCAGGCCCACGTCGAGCCCGGTGCGCAGGACGACGGCTCCCGCCGTGCCGACGGCGCCCGCGCCGCCCTTCGTCGCGGTGCCGGAGCCGCCCGTGGCGTGGGCGGCGGGGGCGGTGAGCAGGGCGACCGCGCCCGCGGCGAGCAGGACGGCCGCGGGCATGCGGAAGGTGTTGCTGTTCACGGTGGTGGAACCTCCGGGGAGGTGGATGCCGTCGCGTCGCCCATGGGGGACATCGCGCGCCGACGGCCTGGACCCCGGAATCTTTACGCACGGAGAGTGAACGGGCGGCAACCTGACGTGAGTTCACCCCAAAGGGTGGTTTCCACGCAGATATTCGAATCAGGGGGCACAGGAGTGCGCCACAGTCCCGCACCCCACACGTTTCGGCCACTCCCAACGACCGGGCACCGGTCGGCGTCACGCACCGGTCAACCCGGCGCCCTCAGCCGCGGATCCGTCCCGCCAGTACCACCCGGCGCGGGTCGGCCAGGACGGACACGTCCGCGCGCGGGTCCTCCCCGTAGACCACGAGGTCCGCCGGAGCGCCCTCCTCCAGTCCGGGCCGGCCCAGCCATGCGCGGGCTCCCCACGCCGTCGCGGAGAGCGCGGCCGATGCCGGGATGCCGGCCTTCACCAGCTCGGCGACCTCCGCGGCGACCAGCCCGTGGGGCAGCGAACCGCCCGCGTCCGTCCCGACGTACACCGGCACGCCCGCGTCGTACGCCGCGCGCACCGTGTCGTAGCGCCGCTCGTGCAGCCGCCGCAAGTGGGCCGACCAGCGCGGGAACTTGGCCTCGCCGCCCGAGGCCAGCCGGGGGAACGTCGCGATGTTCACCAGCGTCGGGACGATCGCGACCCCGCGCTCGGCGAAGAGCGGGATGGTGTCCTCGGTCAGGCCGGTGGCGTGTTCCACGCAGTCGATGCCCGCCTCGACGAGGTCGCGCAGCGAGTCCTCGGCGAAGCAGTGGGCGGTCACCCGGGCGCCCAGCCGGTGCGCCTCGGCGATCGCCGCCTCCACCTCGGCGCGCGGCCAGCAGGCCGTCAGGTCACCCACCTCGCGGTCGATCCAGTCACCGACCAGCTTCACCCAGCCGTCGCCGCGCCGCGCCTCGCGGCCGACGTACGCGACGAGGTCGGCGGGCTCGATCTCGTGGGCGTAGTTGCGGATGTAGCGCCGGGTGCGGGCGATGTGCCGGCCGGCCCGGATCACCTTGGGCAGGTCGTCGCGCGCGTCGATCCAGCGGGTGTCGGAGGGGGATCCGGCGTCCCGGAGCAGCAGGGCGCCCGCGTCCCGGTCCGTCAGCGCCTGCTTCTCGCTCGTCGCGTCGTCCACCGGACCGTGGGCGTCGAGCCCCACGTGGCAGTGCGCGTCCACCAACCCCGGCAGCACCCAGCCGCTCACGGTGGTCACCTCGTGCGCACCGGCCCCGGCGCGCGGGCGCTCGTACGAGATCCGGCCACCGACGACCCACAACTCGTCGCGGACCTCGTCCGGCCCGACGAGCACCCGCCCCTTCACGTGCAGCACATCGCTCATGGCGGCACTGTAGCCACCCGCTCGGTACGCTCTGCCGGTAACCTCGGACGAAGAGAGCACCCCCGTGACCAGCACCGCGCCCCACCCCCTCCTTGACCTGCCGCCGCTGACGGCGGAGCGCTTCGCGTCGATCGAACGGGGGGTCGCGGAGCTCCTCTCCACCCGCCAGGACGTGGTGATCACCCAGGGCGAGGCGCTGCTCCCGCTGGAGGGCTGCATCCGCTCGGGGGCGCGGCCCGGTTCGACGGCGCTGAACGTCGTGACGGGGCCGTACGGGACCACCTTCGGCAACTGGCTGCGCGACTGCGGCGCGACCGTGGTGGACCTGACGGTGCCGTTCGACACCGCCGTGAGCGCGGCGCAGGTCGAACGCGCCCTCGCCGAACGGCCGGAGATCGACTTCGTCTCGCTGGTGCACGCGGAGGCGGCGACCGGGAACACCAACCCGGTCGCGGAGATCGGCGAGGTCGTCCGGGCGCACGGCGCGCTGTTCATGCTGGACGCGGTGGCCTCGGTGGGCGCGGAACCCCTGCTGCCGGACGCGTGGGGCGTGGACCTGTGCGTGATCGGGGCGCAGAAGGCGATGGGCGGACCGGCCGGGGTGTCGGCCGTGTCGGTCTCGGAGCGCGCGTGGGCCCGGTTCGCGGCGAACCCGTCGGCGCCGCGCCGCTCGTACCTCTCCCTCCTGGACTGGAAGGAGCGCTGGATCGACGGCGGCCGCACCACCTTGCTGCACGCTCCGGCCCAGCTGGAGATGCTCGCGCTGGAGGCGTGCCTGGCCCGGATCGCCGAGGAGGGCCCGGCGGCCGTGATGGCCCGCCACGCGGCCGCCGCGGCGGCGACCCGGGCGGGCGCGGCGGCGCTGGGGGTGGACCCGTACGTCGTCGACGCGGCGGACGCGGCCCCGGTGGCCACCACCTTGCGGGTGACGGGGGCCGCGTCGGTGGTCGCACGGGCCCTCGCCGCCGACCCCTCGGCCCCGCTGGCCGCGGGCGGCGGCGCGCTGGCCCAGGAGATGATCCGGGTGAACCACTTCGGCCCGGCCGCCGCGCTCCCCGCGGTGCACGCCTCGCTGACGGCCCTGGCCGCGGCCCTGTCCGTCCCGGCGGCTCCGGCCGTGGACGCGGCCACGGCGGCGTGGGGGCGCGCCGGGGCCGCCTGAGGCCGGGGGTCGGACGGGCAGCGGTCGGACGGGCAGCGGTCGGACGGGCAGGGCTCAGCCGGACAGGCTCAGCCGGACAGGGCGTCGAGGGCCCGGTCCACGTCCGCCTCCGTGGTGTAGAGGTGGAACGAGGCCCGCAGCGCGCCCGCGCGGGCGGCGGTGGGGATGCCCGCCGCGAGCAGCGCGGGCTGGCGGTCGGCCAGGCCCGGGACGGAGACGATCGGGGCGCTGCCCGGGACGGGTTCGTGCCCCAGGCGCGCGAGCCCGGCCCGGAACCGGGCCGCCAGGGCGGTGTCGTGGGCGTGCACCGCCTCGATGCCGACCCGCTCCAGCAGGGCCAGCGACGGCTCGGCGGCGTGGTAGGCGAGGAAGGCCGGTGATTCGTCGAACCGGCGCGCGTCGTGGGCTAGTTCGGGCATCGGCCCGTAGAAGGACTCCCGCCCCGGGGTGGCCGCCACCCAGCCTGCGTGCAGCGGCACCAGCGTGTCCTGCGCCTCCTCGGAGACCGTCAGGTACGAGACCCCGCGCGAGGCGAGCAGCCACTTGAACCCGGCGGTCACGGTGTAGTCGTAGGGCGCCGCGTCGAAGGGCAGCCAGCCGACCGCCTGCGTCGCGTCCACCAGCATCCGCGCCCCGTACCCGGAGGCCGCCTCACGGATCGCCGCGAGGTCGGCCAGCCGGCCGTCCGCGGACTGTACGGCGCTCAGCGCGACCAGCGCGGTGCGCTCGCCGACGGCTTCGGCGACCGATTCCAGCGGGACGAACCGCAGCGTGAGGTCGCCCCGCACCACGAAGGGGTTCAGCACGGAGGCGAAGTCGTCCTCGACGCACAGGACTTCGGCCCCGGCGGGCAGGGCGGCGGCGATCAGCGCCACATGGGTGGACACCGCCGAGCCGACGGCCACGCGCGACGGCGCGACCCCGGCCAGCCGCGCGAAGCCCTCGCGCACCCGGCCCACGACGCCGAGGTCACCGAACCCCGCGGGATCCCCGGCCCCGGCGGCGTCCGCCAGGGCGTGCACGGCCGCGACGGCGGCGCGCGGGAGGATCCCGCAGGTGGCGGTGTTGAGGTAGGCGGTGGTGTGGCCGAACTCGGCCCGGACCGCATCGGCGAGCCCGGGTTCGGCGCGACCGGGTTCGGCGCGGCTCGGTTCGACCGGACTCGGTTCGGCACGGCTCACGTCGGCACGGGGAAGATCCATGGTCCCCACTCTGCGGGAGCAACAGCCCCTCGTCCATGGCCGGTTCGGCCGAACGTTGCGGGATCCGGGGCCCGGCGCGGGCCCCCGGTTCTCAGCCCTGGCCCGGCACCGCGCACGCGCCGTCCGGCTCGCAGGCCTCCGCCGCGGCCGGGGCCGGTACGTCCTCGCGCCCGGCCCACGCCTGCTCCAGCGCCCGGGTGAACACCTCGGCCGGCTGTCCGCCGGAGATCCCGAAGCGGCGGTCCAGGACGAAGAACGGCACGGCGTTCGCGCCGAGTTCGGCCGCCTCACGCTCGTCGGCGCGCACGGCGTCGGCGTAGGCGGTCGCGTCGGCGAGCACCGCGGCCGCCTCGCCCGCGTCCAGGCCCGCCTCAACGGCGAGGGCCAGCAGGGTCTCGGAGTCGAAGACGGACCGCTCCTCGGCGAAGTTCGCCCGGTAGGCGAGGTCGAGCAGCTCGTCCTGGCGGCCCCGGGCGGCGGCCAGGTGCAGGAGGCGGTGGATGTCGAAGGTGTTGCCGTGGTCGCGGCCCTCGGTGCGGTACTCCAGCCCCTCGGCGCGGGCGCTCGCCGCGACGTGCTCCTCCATGCCGCGCGCCTCATCCAGGGTGCGGCCGTACTTCTTGGCCAGCATCTCCAGGACGGGTGCGACGCTCCCCTTGGCACGGTTCGGGTCGAGCTCGAAGGACCGGTGGACCACCTCGACCTCCTCGCGGTGCGCGAAGGCGGCCAGCCCCTTCTCGAAACGGGCCTTGCCTATGTAGCACCAGGGGCAGGCGATGTCGCTCCAGATCTCGACGCGCATGATCCTTCTTCTCTCCGGGTCCGGGTGGGCTCTGGGGGTGCGCAGGGGTCGCCTCCGCCGTCCCAGCGGCACAACGCCCACCCGGCGCCGCTCATTCCCCGGCGCGCCGCCCCCCGGTACGTCTCACTCCTCTCCGACCGTCAGCCAGAGCGTGTGGTGGGAGCCCGCCCGGGGGGTGCGCGGGTCGGGGCGCCAGCCGTGGGCGGCGTAGAAGGCCTGGGCGCGCAGGTTGTGTTCGTAGACCTCCAGCCGGACCCGGGGTATGCCTGCCCGGCGCCAGCGGTCGAGGCAGGCGGCGTGCAGGGCGGTGCCGGTGCCGCGCCGCCAGTGGCCGGGGTCGACGTGCAGCTGGGTGAGCGTGGCCTCGCCGTCCACGGTGCGGAAGGCGGCGACTCCGGTCAGCTCGCCGTCCTGCTCGGCGCAGAGCACCGCGCTCGCGCCCTCGGCGCCGCCGTCTCCGCGGGCGACGGCCCGGGCCCATCCCTCGCGGGTACGGGCCCGCTCGCCCTCGCCCGCGTAGGCGTCCGCGGGGATCCTGCCCCGGTAGTAGGTGGCGCGGGCGCGGGCGTGCAGGTCTGCGATCGCGTCGAGGTCGGCGGGGAGTGCGGTCCTGATCATGGGAGACAAGACGCGCCGGGACCCCCTCGGGTTCCCGGCGCGCTCGCACTTCTGTACGGGCGGCTACTTACCGAGCCACGCGCTCATCATCTTCTGGGCCACGGGGGCGGCGAGCCTGCCGCCGCCGATCTCGGAGCGGTCGGTGTCCGAGTTCTCGATGACCACGGCGACCGCGATCCGCTTGCCGTTCGCCTTGCCGTAGGAGGTGAACCAGGCCAGCGGGGCGAGGCTGTTCTTGACGCCCCGCTGGGCGGTGCCGGTCTTGCCGCCGACTTCGGCGCCGGAGACCTGCGCGGGCTTGCCGCCGCCGTCGGAGACCACCGTCTTCATGGCGTCGCGGACCATGGCGGCCGTCCGCTCGCTCATGACCTGCTGGGACTTCGGGTCCTTGAAGCTCTCCAGGACGTTGCCGCTGGAGTCGGTGACCTCGGAGACCACGTGCGGGGCGACGAGCTTGCCGCCGTTCTCGATCGCCGCCGTCACCATCGCCATCTGGAGCGGGGTGGCCTGGACGTCGAACTGGCCGATGCCGGTCTGCGCCACCTGGTCCTTGGACATCTTCTTCGACGGGTACTTGCTCGTCGGAGTGGTGCCGATCGGGATCTTGGTGTCCGCGTTGAAGCCGAGCTTCTCCGCCATGGCGCGCATCTTGTCCTGGCCGAGCCGGTAGGCCAGCTCGGCGAAGACGTTGTTGCAGGACTTCTTCAGGCCCTCGCGCAGGGTCACGTTGTTGCAGCCCGGGGTGGGGGCCTCGCTCTTCAGCACGGTCGTGGTGCCGGGGATCGTGTAGGGGTCCGGGATGCCGGTGGGCGTGTCGATGGAGCTGAACAGGCCGTTCTCCAGGGCCGCCGCCAGCGTGACCAGCTTGAAGGTGGAGCCGGGGGCCTGCGGCTTGCGCAGCGCCACGTTGAGCATGGGGGCGCCCTGGTTCTCCGAGAGCTTCACCCACGCCGCCTCGTCGGCCTTGGTGTTGCCCGTGATGCTGCCCGGGTCGTAGGACGGGTTGTTCACGATGCCGAGGATCTCCCCCGTCTCCGGGTCCATCGCGACGGCGGCGCCCTGCTTGCCCTGGAGCGCGTCGTACCCGGCCTTCTGTACGTCTTTGTCGATCGTCGTCAGGACGTTGCCCGGGTCGGCCCGCTTGTTGGTGAGGACGTCCATGAACGACTTGAGCCGGTTGTCCGAGCCGTTCAGGACGTTCTTGTAGATCCCCTCCAGCATGGTGGAGGTGTACGCCTGCGAGGTGTGACCGGTGATCGGCGCGTACAGCGGGCCGTCAGCGTACGTCCGCTTGTAGGCGTAGGTCTTGCTCCCCTCGGTCTTCGTCGAGCCGGTGATCGCTTCCCCGCCCACGATGATGTTGCCCAGCGGGTTCTCGTACTGCCCGATGATGTTCCGCTGGTTGTTCTTGTCGTCTGCGAGGGCCTGGCCTTGGTACGCCTGCACCCAGGTGACCCGCACCAGCAGGGCAAGCACCAGAAGCAGACAGAAGACCGACGCGCGCCTGATCGTCTTGTTCATCTCCCGGAAAGACGCACCGGCGTCCCCGGACGTTCCACTCTGCCCCGATTGTGGCGGGCTTCTCAGCCTTTCCTCATGAGGAAGCCCCCCTCGTAGGCGGCGATGACCGCCTGGGTCCGGTCACGGGAACCGGTCTTGGCCAGGACCGCCGCCACGTGGGTCTTCACCGTCTGCGGGCCGACCCCGAGCCGCTCGCTGATCTCGTGGTTCGACAGCCCGGTCGCCATCAGGCGCAGCACGTCGGCCTCCCGCTCGGTCAGCCGGGCCGCCCAGGCCGCGGCGGCGGGGCGGCCAGGCCGGTGGGCGGCGGCCAGCGAGCGGACCGCCGCCGGGAAGAGCAGCGAATCACCGCGGGCGACGAGGCGGACGGCGCCGATCAGCTCCTCCGGATGGGCCCGCTTGAGCAGGAACCCCGCGGCGCCCGCGCGCAGCGCCTCGTACACGTACGAGTCGTTCTCGAAGGTGGTCACCACCACGATCCGGGGCGGCTCCGCCATGGTCGCCAGGATCTGGCCGGTGGCCCGGATGCCGTCGGTCTCCGGCATCCGGACGTCCATGAGGACCACGTCGGGGGCCAGGGACCGGACCAGGGAGACGGCCTCGGCGCCGGTTGCCGCCTCGCCCACCACCGTGAGGTCCGGCTCGGCGTCCAGGATGACCCGCAGGGCGGTGCGGACCATGCGCTCGTCGTCCGCGACCACGATGCGCAGCGGCGGCCGGTTCACCGGGCGCCGCCACCGAAGGGGAGGACGGCGCGCAGCAGCCACCGGCCGTCCCGTTCCCCCGCCTCCACCCGGCCGCCGAGCAGCGCGGCGCGCTCGGCGGCCCCCCGCAGCCCGCGCCCCCCACCGGTCCGCGGCTCCCGCCCATCGGCCGTACCCGGGGGGTTGGTCATGATCAACTCCAGTTCGCGCGGTCCGGGGTGACGGTGTTCCCCGTGGCGGTCGTCGTGGGGGCCACGCGCGCCGGGGTCGCCGGGGGCACCGGGGGCGCGCCGGTCACCGGGGGCGTCGGGGACGGCGGCGCCCGGGCGTCCACCGCCGCGCCGCGGTTCGCTTACCCGAATCCGCAGGTCGATCGGCCCGCCGCCGTGCCGCAGCGCGTTGCTCAGGCCCTCCTGGACGATCCGGTACGCCTCCCGGGAGACGACCGCGGGCAGCTGACCCCAGTCGCCGACGGGTCCCGGGTCCTGGAGGGCCGTGATTCGCACACCCCCCGCCCGGCTGCGGACCAGCAGCCCGTCCAGGTCTGCGGCCAGGGTCGGCGCGGGCGCCGCGCCGGGTCCCTCGCCCACTCCCTCGCCCTCCCGGAGCAGCCCCAGGACGGTGTCCAGCTCCCCCACCGTGCGCCGCGTGGTGTCCTCGATCGCGGCCAGCGCCTCCCGGACGAACTCCGGATCCGTGTCCAGCACCCGCCGGGCCGCCCCCGCCTGGAGGGTGACGGCGCTCAGCGCGTGCCCCACCGCGTCGTGCAGCTCCCGCGCCAGCCGGCCCCGCACCGCGAGGTCGGCCGCCCGCTCCTCGGCCGCGGCCAGCCGGTCCGCTCCGGTGGGCCCGAGCAGTACGGGCGCCAGCCGGGCCAGCAGTGCCCCGGCCCCCGCCGCGCACAGCGCCAGCCCGCCGAGCAGCCCGAACCCGAGCAGCGGGGCGACGTACGCCGCGGCCCCGGTACCGGTGCCCACCCAGCCGAGTCCCCGGCGGACGTCCCGCAGCCCGCTCACGAACGGCAGGACGATCAGCACCACCGCCATCGGCGGCACCGCCAGCGTCATCCCGCTCAGGGCCGCCCCGACCCCCAGGTGCAGGGTCCACCACGCCGAGGTCCGCCCCCGGGCCGGCCAGGACCGGCCGGGTCCCTGCGCCAGCCGCTCCCCCGGTACCCCGCACAGCGCCCGGACCGCGGCCACCGACATCGGCCTCACCAGGGGGAACACCGCACTCACCGCCACCAGCGGCAGCGCCGCCGCGTACGCGATGAGGGTCAGCGGGAAGGAGCTGAGGGCATTGACCCCGCCTGCCAGCACCCCCACCACCACCTGGGCCAGCAGGAAGTACGGCATCAGCAGCGCCCCGCCGAGCACCAGGTGCACCCAGCGCAACCCGAACGCCTTCAGCCCGGCCCTGCTCACCCCCGCCCCCGCCACCCGAACCCCTCCGATCGCCGAACCACCCGATCCCCCCCGATCATCCGGATCACCCCGACCACCCGCTCACCGGTCCGTGCGCCGGGCGGTGAGGAACCTCGCGAGCACGGCGACCCCGAGCAAACCGGTGATCATCTGGCCAGCGTAGGCCAGGTACATGCCACCCGTGGTGCCCTGCGCACCCTCGAACTCCCCGCTCAGGGAAGCGATCAGGAGCCAGGCCCCCCAACTGAGCGCCGCCGCCGAGCCGGTCCACGCGAGGGCCAGCGGCCAGCGGGCCCGGCCCCGAGCCGATCCCCTGCCCGGCCACCACCCCCGGGCCAGGAGCACCGCGCCCGCACCGGCGCCCCCCGCACAGGCCGCGTGGATCACCGACACCACGGTCCAGTCCGCGGTGCGCTCGGCCCGCTGCCCCGCGGTCAGCCCGGCCGTGCCCCCGAACCCCCAGTACAGGTAGGCCGCGCCCACCAACAGGCCCGCCGCCGCCGCGGCTCCCGCCACCACCCCCGTGGACGACGGAAGCCGCGGACCCGGCACGCCCTGCCACCGGTGGCCCCAGCGCTGTCGCGCGTAGGGCACGAACAAACCGGCGAGGGCGAGTCCTTGAACGGTGAAACCGGTGTAGACGACGTCGAACACCCACGGATCGAGGAAGGGCTCCCGGACGGCCCGGGCCGCGCCCGTGTCCGCCTCCACCCCCAGCGCCCGTATGAGCAGCTGGCCCGGAAACCCCGTGAGGATCGGCGTGAGCAGCCCGGTGGCCACGAAGGCGGGGACGACCAGCAGCCAGGCCGGCACCCGCATGCCCCAGGGCCGGGTGAGCACCAGCACGAGGGCGATGAGGCAGGCGTCCATCGCCAGCGTCAGGGAATTGGCCACGGTGAAGAACAGCCCCGGATCCCGCAGCACGCTCCCCCGCGGTATCCCGATCCCGCTCCCCGCCAGCCAGGCCGCCTTGAGCGTCAGGTACGGCACGGTGGCGGCCAGTGCCACCGCCCCCAGGACCCTGCGGCCGACACCGATGCCCGCCCCGGCCCCGCCCGCCGTCCCGAGTGCCGGGGATTGCGGGCCGGGTACCTGGTCGAGGTCCGCCGATCGCGTCGGATGCGCCGTCTTCACGGCTCGCGTGTTCATGGGTCCACGGTCCCGCCTGCGCCGCCCCGCCACCTCCCCCGTGAAGGTGATCCGTCTCCCCCGCCCGGGGGAGACACCCCGGGCCGGACGCCTCACATCCGCCGCGTCGCCACCGTCAGCCGGTCCCGCGCCTCGAACAGCGCCGCCTTGATCGCCCGCTCGTGCCCCGGCGTCAGCCGCGCCACCGGCACCGAGCAGCTCACCGCGTCCCGCGCCGGAGTCCGGTAGGGCACCGCGACCCCGAAACAGCGCAGCCCCAGCGTGTTCTCCTCCCGGTCCACCGCGTACCCCTGCTCGCGCACCAGCGCCAGTTCCTCGATCAGCGCCTCGCGGTCCGTGATCGTGTGCTGCGTGACCGCTTCCAGCCGCTCCGGGAGCAGCAGCCGCACCTCCTCGTCGGTGTGCGTGGCCAGCAGCGCCTTGCCCAGCGCGGTCGAGTGCACGGGCAGCCGCCGGCCGACCCGGGTGAAGGGGCGCAGGTAGTGCTGGGACTGGCGGGTGGCCAGGTAGACCACGCTCGTACCGTCCAGCCGGGCCAGGTGGATGGTCTCGGTGGTCCCGTCCGAGAGCCGGTCCAGGGTCGGCCGGGCGGCCGCGACCACCTCGTCCCCGTCGATGTACGAACTGCCGACGAGCAGCGCCCGTACCCCTATGCCGTAGCGGGTCCCCTGGGCGTCGGTCTCCACCCATCCCATGCCCACCAGCGTGCGCAGCAGCATGTACAGGCTGGACTTGGGCAGTCCGAGGTCGTGCTGGATGTCGGCCAGGCTGTGCAGACCGGGCCGCGCCGCGAAGTGCTCCAGCAACCGCACCGTCCGCACCGCGGACTTCACCGGCGCGCCCGCCGCCGCACCCTCCTCCGTACCCGCCGACCCGGCTGTCGTCATGCGCGTTTTCGCCCCTTTGCCTTGTCAACCCCGAAGACCCGGAAATAGAGTCCGCAGCGGATGTGATCATTCATCCACCAGAACGGCGTTCAGAATACTGAACGATCCCTCTCCAGGCCCAGGAGGCAGTGCAGCATGGCAGGAACACCAGTCTGGAGTGTGGACCCCCGTACCGGGAAGCAGCGCGATCAGGTCGCGGCCGAGGCCACACCCCGTGAGGTGGACCAGGCCGTGCGCGCGGCCCACGCCGCCCGCGGCGCGCTCGCCGACCGCGCCGTCCGCGTCGCCTTCCTGCGCGCCGCCGCCGCGCTCCTGGACGCCTCCGCCGCGCAGGTCGTCGAGGCCGCCGACGCGGAGACCGCCCTCGGCGCGGGCCGCCTCACCGGCGAGCTGGGCCGCACGACCTACCAGCTGCGCGCCGTCGCCGACGCCGTCGAGGACGGTTCGTACCTCGACGTCCGGATCGACCGCGCCGACCCCGACCTCAGCCCGCCCCGGCCCGAACTGCGCCGCTACAAGGTGCCGCTCGGCGTGGTCGCGGTCTACGCCGCCTCCAATTTCCCGCTCGCCTTCTCCGTCCCGGGCGGCGACACCGCCAGCGCGCTCGGCGCGGGCTGCCCCGTCGTGGTCAAGGCGCACCCCGACCACCCCGCCACCTCCGCGCTGTGCGCCGCGCTGCTGCGCCGCGCCGCCGAGGAGAGCGGGCTGCCGCCGGACGTGGTGTCCGTCGTCCACGGGTTCGACGCGGGCCTGGAGCTGATCCGTCACCCGCTCGTCAGCGCCGCCGGGTTCACCGGTTCCATCCGGGGCGGCCGGGCCCTGTTCGACGCGGCCGCCGCCCGGCCCGTCCCCATCCCCTTCCACGGCGAACTGGGCTCCCTGAACCCGGTGGTGGTCACGCCCGCGGCCGCCGCGGAGCGCGCCGAGGAGATCGGCGGCGGCCTCGCGGGCTCGGTCACGCTCGGCGTCGGCCAGTTCTGCGTCAAGCCCGGGCTGGTGCTCGTACCCGAAGGAGCGGACGGCGACCGGCTCACCGGCGCGCTCACCAAGGCGCTCGGGGAGACCGGTCCGGGGGTCCTGCTCGACCACCGGATGCGGGAGAACTTCGTCGCCGGCGTCCGCGAGCGGGCCGCGCTGCCCGGGGTCACCGCGCCCGTCGCGCCCGGATCCGGCGGCCCGCACACGGTCGGCGCGGGCTACCTGACCGTCGCCGCGAACGGCCTGCTGGCCGAGCCGCAGACGTACGGGGCGCTGCTGGAGGAGTGCTTCGGCCCGGTCACCGTCGTCGTGCGGTACGCCGACCAGGGCGAGGCGGCCGCCGTCCTGTCCTTGCTCTCCGGCAACCTCACCGCCACCCTCCAGCTGTCGGCGGCGGAGTGTGCGGGCACCGGGCCCGAGGGCGCGACCGCCCCGGCGACGGAGCTGATCGGGCTGGTCACGCGGCTGGCCGGGCGGGTCGTGGTGAACGGCTGGCCGACCGGTGTCGCGGTGGCCCCCGCCCAGCACCACGGTGGCCCGTACCCGGCCGCGACCTCGCACTCCACCTCGGTCGGCGGGACCGCGATCGAGCGGTGGCTGCGCCCGGTGGCCTACCAGTCGGTGCCGGACCCGCTGCTCCCGCCGGAGCTGCGCGAAGCCAACCCGCTGGGCCTGCCCCGCCTGGTGACCGGCGCCTCCTAGCCGCTCCCTCAGCCGGACGTCATGACGGCCGTCGTGGCGTCCGGCCCGGGCCGCCTCGGCGGCAAATCCGGTTGCCCGCGCCTCCCGGCGGGAGGCAGGCTGCCGCCATGCCGAGACCGCACGGATTCACGTACGAACAACGCCGCGACGGCGCCGTCGTCATCACCCACCAGGGCCGCGCGGCGGGCACCCTGCGCGGGGCGCGGGCGGAGAAGTTCCTGGCCGAGGTGGCGTCGGGGGATGCCCAGCTGGTCATGGCCCGCTGGACCGGCGCCTACAAGTTCGGCAACGAGCGGACGGCGCGGAACCACCCCCGCAACCGCCGGTAGCCCGCGGCCCGGGACCAGCAGGGCCGGACGGGGCCGGATGGGGCAACCGGATGCGCCGCTCGCGGGTAAGGGAACGGCAAAGGGCCTTCGGTCGTTCTCCCGGCATGACCGCTATGACCCCTGGTTCGAACCTGCCGCTCCATGCCGTCCGCGTGACGGTGGATGTGGCCGCTCCGGTACGGCTGGACGTATCCGGGCTCCTGCTCGCCGCCGACGGCAAGGTGCGCTCCGACGCCGACTTCATCTTCTACAACCAGCCCGCCGGCCCCGGTGTCAGCTACCGGTCCGGTGGCGGTTCGGCGCCGGACTCGATCACCGTGGACACCTCCGCGGTCCCGCCCGGCATCGAGCGGATCGTGGTGACGGCCAGCCCCGACGCCGCCGGGCAGAGCTTCCAGGGCGTCGAGCCCACCGCCACCGTCCGCGACGCCGACGGCGGCGCGGTGATCGCCACCTTCACCCCGCCGCGGCTGGGCACCGAGACCGCCCTGGTGGTCGTCGAGGTGTACCTGCGCGGCGGCGCGTGGAAGGTCCGCGCCGTCGGCCAGGGGTACGCCAACGGCCTCGCCGGGATCGCCACCGACTTCGGCGTCTCGGTGGACGAGGAGCCCGCCGCCCCCGCCCCCGCGCCCGTCCCGGCCGCCGTCCACACCCCGCCGCCCTCCCCCGCCGCGGCCGCCGCCTTCCCGCCGCCGCAGGCGCCGCCCGCCGCCCCGCCGGCCCCGCCCGCCCCCGGCGCCGGGAAGATCAACCTCGACAAGGGCCGGGTCAGTCTCCAGAAGAACCAGACCGTCTCCCTGGTGAAGGGCGGCCGCCCACTGCTCTCCCAGGTCAAGATGGGCCTCGGCTGGGAGCCGGCCTTCGGCGGCCGGGACATCGACCTCGACGCCTCGGTCATCGCGTACGGCCCGCAGCGCAACCACATCGACAGCTGCTACTTCGGCAAGCTGTCGATCCTGAACGGCGCCATCAAGCACTCCGGCGACAACCTGACCGGTGAGGGCGCCGGGGACGACGAGGTCATCGTCGTGGACCTCGGCCGGATCCCCGCCGAGGCCACCGGCCTCGTCTTCACGGTCAACTCCTTCTCCGGCCAGAAGTTCACCGAGGTCGCCAAGGCGTACTGCCGGTTGATCGACGCGGCCAGCGGCGAGGAGCTGGTCCGCTTCGACCTCACCGGCGCCGAACCGCAGACCGGCGTGATGATGGCCAAGCTGATCAAGCAGTTCTCCGGCGAATGGGAGATGACGGCCATCGGAGATTTTGTGAAGTCCCGCACAGTGCGCGGCATGGTCAAGCCCGCCGCTCAGGCGCTCTGACGCAGGTCGGCGCCGCCCGCCGGGTCCGGCGGAGGGCCCGGGGTGACCCACGCCACCCCGGGCCGCGGTTTAACCGGGGGTGGCTGTCAGTGCCCGCCCGTAGCCTTGACCCCATGTACAAGACACTCCCGACCGCGGGTCCCGCCCGCCCGTCCGCCGCAGAGGCGAACGAGGCGATCCGGCACCTCGTCGAGACCGGGGTGGACAGCGAGTGGCCCTCCGAGGCGTATGAGTTCCTCCTCGGCGAGTGGGCCGCGGGCAGCCACGAAGAAGTCGGCTCCCTGGCCCTGTAGGCCGCCGCCGTCCCCCCGGTCCCGGCGACGGGCCCACCCTCCCCTTTTCTCAGTGCTGCTTGGAGCGGCGCCACGGTCCGGTGACCGCCAGCATGATGCCCGGCTCCTGAATGTTGGCGAAGAGCGTCCGCCCGTCCGGGGAGAAGCAGACACCCGTGAACTCCGAGTACTCGGGCTCGGCCGCGGTCCCGATGTTCAGCTCGTTGCGCGCGAGCGGGTAGGTGCGCCCGTCCTCCGTGGCCCCGAAGAGGTGCTGCAGCCCGCTGCCGTCCTCCGCGATGATCAGGCCGCCGTACGGGGACACCGTGATGTTGTCGGGGCCGTCGAAGCCGCCCTCCGCCGACGGGTCGGCGTTCACCCCGATGACGACCATCAGCCGGACCGTGCGCCGCTTCGGGTCGTAGAACCACACCTGGCCGTCGTGCGCCGCGCCCGGGCTCTCCTCGCGGGCGTAGGAGGAGACGAAGTACGCGCCTCCGTCGGCCCACCACATGCCCTCCAGCTTCCGGGCCCGCGTCACCGCGCCCGCCCCGAACTGCTTGCGGACCGACACGGTGCGCGCGTCGCGGTCGGCGACCGTCACCCAGTCGACGCCGTACACGGTGCCCACCGTGGTGGCGCGCGAGAGGTCGTCCACGAACTGCCCGGCCTTGTCGAAGCACTTGGCGGCCGCCAGCACGCCCGCGTCGGGGGCGAGCGTCCGCAGTTTGCCGCGCCCGTGCCGGAAGCCCTGCGGCGGGGTCCAGCGGTAGAGCAGCCCGTTGGGGCCTGAGGCGTCCTCGGTCAGGTAGGCGTGGCCGCTGCGCGGGTCGATCACCACCGCCTCGTGGGCGTACCGGCCGAAGGCCTTCACGGGGCGGGGGTCGCGGTTGGCGCGGCGGTCGTTCGGGTCGACCTCGAAGACGTAGCCGTGGTCCTTGGTCATGCCGTTCTTGCCGGCGAGGTCCTCGGTCTCCTCGCAGGTCAGCCAGGTGTCCCACGGGGTGGCGCCGCCCGCGCAGTTGGTGGAGGTACCGGCGACGCCCACCCATTCGGCGACTTCGCCGCCGCGCCGGACCTCGACGACCGTACAGCCGCCGGCCGCGGCCGGGTCGTAGACGAGGCCCTCGGTCAGCGGGACCGGGTGGGCCCAGTTCTCCCGCTTGCCCTTGAGCTCGTGGTTGTTGACCAGGAGGGTGACCCCGCGGTGGCCCTCGAAGGCGGCCGTGCCGTCGTGGTTGGACGGGGTGCTCTCACCGGAGTCGAGCTTCGTCACGCCGCTGTGGGTGATGACGCGGTACGAGAACCCGGCCGGGAGGGCCAGGAGTCCGGCCGGGTCCGGGACGAGCGGCCCGTAACCGGGCCGGCCCGGGCGGCCGTACGCGTCGGCGGTGGCGGTGTCGTCCGCGGCGAGGGCTCCCGGGGCGGTGGCGAGGGCGCCCACCGTTCCGGTGAGCGCGACGCCCGCTCCGGCGAGGACGGTGCGGGCGGTGAAGTCTCTGCGGCTGAGCGGCATCTGTTCTCCTGGGTGGGGAATGGGCCGGAATCGTGCGGTCGGCGAGGCCAGAATCGCGCCCCTATGTGAACGGCGGCTGACTTCCCCGCCAAGAGGAGTGGTCCCCTTTCCCGCCGTCGATTGGCCGACTCCCACCCAGGAACGGCGTATTAGGGGGCGTCCTCCCTGTCGCCTAGGCTCCGGACGACTGCCGCGAACGCGCCTTGAAGGCCGCCTTGCGGGCCTCCTTGGCGGACCTGCGGTCGGGGTGCAACCGGCCCATCGCCTCCAGCACCTGCGCCGTGTACGGGTGCTCCACCCGCCACACCGCGTCGAAGAAACCCGTGTGATGCGCCGTCAGGCCGGCCATCAGATCCGGCAGTTCAGCGGACTCGGCGTCCTCGGCCAGCTGCGCCGCGATCGTGTCGACGGTCAGCCAGAACACCATGGTCTCGGTAGGGGCGGGGACATCGGCGGCGCCGTGCTCGGCGAGCCAGACCCGGGCCAGCCCGCCGAGTTCGGCGTCGTCCAGGACCGCCCGGACCACCGGTTCCGCGGCCGGTCCGGCCGGGGCGAGGGCCTGCTGGCAGCGCAGGCGGCGCAGCGGCCCGCCGGCGTCCGCGCCACGCGCGGCGGCGAGCAGCTCGGCGACCGCCTCCGGCAGTTCGCGGCCCTCGATCCACCGCTCGATCTCCGCCTGCGCGGCCCCTTCGGGGTAGCCGGACACCGCGTCGAGCAGCGCGTCCGCACCCTTGTCGGCCAGATCGCCGATGGCGGGCGCCTCGACGCCGGCCTCCCGCATGCGGGCGCGGATCCCGTAGAGGCCGAGCGGGGTCAGCCGGACCATGCCGTACCGGGAGACGTCCTCGTCGTCGAGGTCGTCGGGCGCGGGGAGCGGCTCCTCGTCGTCGGTCTCCGCCATCAACTCCTCGTCCACGGGCCGGAAGACGACCAGCCCGATCGGCTCCAGCTGCCGGAACTGGTCGTCCAGGCGCATCATCGCGTCCGAAACCTGCTCCAGCACCTCGTTCGTGGGGTCGGCCATGCCGTCGGGCACGACCATCGAGGCGGCGAGGACGGGCAGCGGCACCGGGGTGTCGGCCGCGCCGCCCTCCGCGACGGTGAGCAGGTAGAGGTTGGCGAGCACGCCGTCCAGGAAGTCGGCCTCGCGCTGCGGGTTCCAGTCGAGCCGGGTGAAGTCGATGTCGCCGCCCGCGTCGAGGGCGTCGACGAGGTCGTCGAGGTCGGGGACCGCCGCGTCCGCGAGGACGGCGTCGAGCGCGGCGAGCCACAGGTCCAGTACGTCGCCGGGCGCGCCGCCGGTCACCAGGGCGAGGTCCTCGCCCGGCTCGGCGACACCGAAGACGTCCGGCGCGGCGTCCGCGTCCGCCTCCGCGTCCTCCTCCGCACCGGCCTCCCCGGCGGCGACCGAGGCACTCGCCCCGGCGTCCTCCTCCGCGAGGTCCTCGACGTCGGTCACCTCGATGAGGCCGGTGTCCACCGCCACCCGCCAGGCCTCGCTCGCGTGCGCCGCCCCGTCCGGGTCGTCGTCCCCGAACCCGAGGAGGCGCACCGCCTCGGGCAGCCGGTCGGCGAGGAGTTCGCCGCCGGCGCCGACCGGGGTACCGGGGGCGGTCCAGCGGGCCAGGCGCACGGCGCGGGCGAACAGCGGTGCGGCGAGGGCGTCGCGCGCCAGTTCGGCCTCGGAGTGCAGCCGGACCGGCGGCAACGTGGGGTGCGCCTCAGCGGGCATGGGGTGTTTCTCCTCGCGTGAACTGTGTGACAGCGCTCACCAGCGTAGACGCATCGGGGCGGCGCCCCGGGGGCCATCGCCTTTGGTTCATCCCACAGTCGGCCGCCGTATCCCCTGGAGGCCTTGACAACGTCGCGGCTCAGGAAGGAAATTGACGCGCGTAGATCTGTTCGGCGGCCCACCCGGATGCCGGACGGGTCGCGCACCCGCTCCGCTTCACCCACCCACACACCGGAGTTCCCGCCCATGCGTTCCTCGCATCCCCGTTCCGCCGCCGTCGCGGCCCTCGTGGCCACCGCCCTGGCCACCGGTCTGCTCGCCGGCTCCGCCGATGCCGCCGAAGGCGCCACGGCCGCCGACCCGGTGCGCATCCACGACATCCAGGGCACCACCCGCATATCCCCGCTGAACGGCAAGCCGGTCGCGGACGTCGCCGGGATCGTGACGGGCGTCCGCGCCTACGGCTCGCGCGGGTTCTGGATCCAGGACCCGGACGCGGACGACAACGACGCGACCAGCGAGGGCATCTTCGTCTTCACCAGCTCGTCGCCGACCGTCGCGGTCGGCGACGCGGTGACGGTCTCCGGCACCGTCGGCGAGTACGTCCCCGGTGGCGCGTCCTCCGGCAACCAGTCGATCACCCAGATCTCCAAGCCCGTCGTGACGGTGGTCTCCTCCGGCAACGCGCTCCCCGCGGCCGTCGCGGTCAACGAGTACTCGGTCCCGGCCGAGTACGCCCCCGCCGGCGACCCCGCCGCGGCCAACGGCATCAACGGGCTGACCCTGGAGCCCGCACGCTACGCCCTGGACTACTACGAGTCACTGGAGGGCATGAACATCAAGATCGGCACCTCCCGCGTCGTCGGCGCCACCGACCCGCACGCGGAGCTGTGGGTCACCGTGAAGGGCTGGGAGAACCCCCTCAAGCGCGGCGGCACGCTCTACGGTTCGTACGAGTCCCAGAACACCGGCCGGCTCCAGATCCAGCAGCTCGCCCCGCTCGCCACCCAGCCCTTCCCCGTGGCGAACGTCGGCGACAAGCTGACCGGCACCACCGAAGGCCCGCTGGACTTCAACCAGTTCGGCGGCTACACCCTGGTGGCCCGCACCCTCGGCACCGTCAAGGCGGGCACCCTCGCCCCCGAGAAGACCAAGCCGCAGGCCGGTTACGAGCTGGCGGTGGCCACGTACAACGTCGAGAACCTCGACCCGAGCGACCCGCAGACGAAGTTCGACAACCTGGCGAAGGCCGTCGTCGAGAACCTCGCCTCCCCCGACATCGTGGCCCTGGAGGAGATCCAGGACGACAACGGCGCCACGAACGACGGCACGGTCTCCGCCGAGCAGACGCTGGCCAAGTTCACCGCGGCCATCACCGCCGCGGGCGGCCCCGCGTACCAGTGGCGCACGGTGAACCCCGAGAACAACAAGGACGGCGGCGAGCCCGGCGGCAACATCCGCCAGGTCTTCCTCTTCAACCCGCTGCGCGTCTCCTTCACCGACCGCGCCCCGGGCGACGCGTTCACCGCGACGGAGGTGACCGCGGACCACAAGGGCCAGGCGGCCCTGACGCACTCCCCCGGCCGGATCGACCCGGCGAACCCGGCGTGGGCCGACAGCCGCAAGCCGCTGGCCGGCGAGTTCGTCTTCCACGGCAAGACGGTCTTCGTGATCGCCAACCACTTCGGCTCCAAGGGCGGCGACGAGGGCCTGACCTCGGTCCACCAGCCCCCGGTGCGCTCCTCGGAGGCCAAGCGGCTGCTCCAGGCGCAGGCCGTGAACGGCTTCGTGAAGAGCCTGCTGGCCACGCAGAAGGACGCGAAGGTCCTGGCGGTCGGTGACATCAACGACTTCGACTTCTCGGGCACCACGACCGCGCTCAGGGACGGCGGGGCGCTCTACCCGGCGATCCAGTCGCTGCCGAAGTCGGAGCGCTACTCGTACGTCTACCAGGGCAACGCCCAGGTGCTGGACCAGATCCTGACCAGCCCGGCGATCACCGGCTTCACGTACGACAGCGTGCACATCAACGCCGAGTTCTCGGCGCAGAACAGCGACCACGACCCGCAGGTGCTGCGCTTCCGCCCGTAACCCGCGCCCCGTGGGAGGCCCGGCCGCCGTCCCGGCCGGGCCTCCCACCCCGAGCCCGGAGCCGGAAAAGGGCCCGGATCGGGACCTTCGGCCCTGGCGTGATCCTGACCACAGCCCCACCGCATTTCGCGATGTGTGGTGGAGAGTGTCCTCACGCCCGATTTCGTACCGCCCGCACTCCCCGGGAGGACCACGTGTTCCCCTCCGTTTCGCTCGCCCAGGAAATCGGCCTCGCCGTCCTGCTGGTGGCCGCCTTCATCTGGATCCTGGGTCTCGGCCACATGCTGTGGGACAGCCGGTTCCACCACCCCGGGCCGGGCGCCTTCGAGGGCCTCCCGGTGATCCCTGCCCAGCGCGACCGCGACGCCCACCCGCTGGAGCGCGTGGAGCTGACGGAGGCGGAACAGCAGGCCTTCGCGGGCCTGGTCCGCACGATCCCGCTGCACTGACCTGCCGGACGGGACGCGCAAGCACAGCGCACGAAGCACAGACGACGCAGGCCCGTCGGCCGGATCTCCGGCCGACGGGCCTCCGTCGTGACGAGCGGTGCGGACGGCTCAGTTGTGGCTGTGCAGGATCTCGTTCAGCCCGCCCCAGACCGCGTTGTTCGGGCGGGCCTCGACGGCGCCGGTGACCGAGTTGCGGCGGAAGAGGATGTTGTCGGCGCCGGAGAGCTCCAGGGCCTTGACGATCTGGCCGTCCGGGAGCGTTACGCGGGTGCCCGCGGTCACGTAGAGGCCGGCCTCGACGACGCATTCGTCGCCCAGCGCGATGCCGACGCCCGCCTCGGCGCCGACCAGGGAGCGCTCGCCGATCGAGATGCGCTGCTTGCCGCCGCCGGAGAGGGTGCCCATCGTGGAGGCGCCGCCGCCGATGTCGGAGCCGTTGCCGACCACGACACCCGCGGAGATCCGGCCCTCGACCATGGAGGTGCCGAGGGTGCCCGCGTTGAAGTTCACGAAGCCCTCGTGCATGACCGTGGTGCCCTCGGCGAGGTGCGCGCCGAGGCGGACGCGGTCGGCGTCGGCGATGCGCACGCCCTTGGGGGCGACGTAGTCGGTCATGCGCGGGAACTTGTCGATCGAGGTGACCTGGAGGTGCAGGCCCTCGGCGCGCGCGTTGAGGCGGACGGTCTCGATCTGGTCCACGGCGACCGGGCCCAGCGAGGTCCAGGCGACGTTGGCGAGCAGGCCGAAGAGGCCGTCCAGGTTCTGGCCGTGCGGCTGGACCAGGCGGTGGCTGAGCAGGTGCAGGCGCAGGTACGCGTCGTGCGCGTCCAGCGGCTTGTCCTCCAGGGAGGAGATCACGGTGCGGACCGCTACGACCTCGACGCCGCGGACCTCGTCGCGGCGGACCGCCTTCGGCGCCCCGGCGCCGAGCAGCTCGGCGGCCTGCTCGGCCGTGAGGCGCTCGGTGCCGGCCGGGCCGGGATCGGCGACCAGCTCGGGGGCGGGGAACCAGGTGTCGAGGACGGTGCCGTCGGCGGCGAGGGTGGCAAGTCCGGCGGCGACGGCGCCGGTGGTACGCGTAGCAGTCATGCCCGAAACCTAACCGGCGACGGCCCGCCGGGGCGAACCGGTCTCATGTGCCGGTCGCGGCGCGCGCCGCGCCACCCGTCCGGACCTGCGCGAACACGCCCGGCACGACGGCCCGGCGGCCCCGGCCGGCGGGGCGTGCAGCGGCTACTTGGGCATGTTCCGCGCGCCGTCGGCCGCCAGGGGCTGCGGCGCTCGCGGGAGCCGTGTACCGGCCGGCCGCGCTCAGTGCGTGGCGGGCCGCAGGACCCGGGCCAGCACCTCGCGGGCGTAGGCCTCGTCGTACGGGGCCCCCGTCAGCAGCGCCTGGAGGCCGACCCCGTCCAGCACCGCCACCAGCGCGCGGGCCGTCACCGGGTCCGTGCGCCGCGCGAGGGCCTCGGCCGTCGCTCCGCACCACTGCGCGGCCGCCGCGCCGCAGCGCGGCGCGGCGCAGGGCGGCCGCCGCGCCGCAGCGCGGCGCGGCGCAGGGCGGCCAGGTACAGCTCGTACTCCAGCTCCATCCGGCTCCATCCGGCTCCATCCGGCTCCGGTCCAGGGCCAGGGCCTCGCCCAGCAGCCGGGCCAGCGCGGTCGCGAGGTCCACCGCCGGGTCGGCCAGGGCGGGGCTCTCGGCGAGGTCCCGGGCGACGCCCTCGTTGGCCGCAGGGCCGCGACCAGCAGGTCGTCCAGGGTTCTTGAAGCGGTAGATCGTCGAACCGAGCGGTACGTCCGCCGCCGCGGCCACGCTGCGATGCGTCAGCCGATCGTGAACCAGCCCGAGCGCGCCTTCTTCCACTCCGGGTGCGTCAGGTCCTTGGCGTCGGTGCCGTCCCCGTACAGGTCCGCCGAGCCGCAGTCGGTGATCAGCTGCACCCGGGCCCCCGGCACGCCCAGGTCCGGCACCTCGACGATGGCCTCCCAGCCGCCCGCGTCCCGGGTCGGCAGGTCGGTCCGCTTCACCGGGGCGTGCCCGGGCACCCCGTCCCAGGAGTACAGGGCGTAGGGGTCGGTGTTGTCGTCGGCGGCCCAGGAACCGGCCAGGATCAGGTACTGGTCGGCCGCGTTCTTGCGGATGTCCCGCACCGCGAGGCCGCCGAGGTCCAGCTCGATGCCCGCGCCGAAGGTGGCCTTGGCACCGCTCGCGAGCACCCGGTCCATGTTGGTCACCGGCACGAGCAGGGCCTTGCCGCCGGGCACCGCGGGGGCCAGCGGCGCGCGGAAGCCCAGGTAGGCGGTGGTGGTGGAACCGGGCGCGAACTCCAGCCCTTCCACGTTGAACCCGTCGATCTGCTTGGGCGCCTCGCCGTCGGCGGTGCCCGCCGCGAACCCGTAGCGGTTCCCGTGCGCCTTGTCCCAGGCCACCAGGTCGTCGCGGAGCTTCTTGTAGGAGCGCCCGTACGCGAGCTGCGTCGTGGACCCGGACCCGCTCACCTTCGTGGTGAACACCGTGTTCCGGGGGGCCTTGTACTCGCCGTCCTTGTTGTTGCCGAGCGAACCGGTCCAGTAGATGGTGTCGCCGACACGCGTGGCGCCCTCGATGTCCACCTCCTTGGTGACCCCGAGCTGCGTGCTGAAGTCCCAAGTGCGCACGGGGGCGCCGGAAGCGGAACGGTCGTACAGCCGCAGCACGTTCGACTCGTCGTCGGCGACGACGGTGTAGCCGCCCCCGACGTCCACGGCCGCCGAGGCGTCCGCGGATCCGGTGAGGTAGCGGGCGTCGGCCGGGTTGCCCACGGCTCCCGAAGCGGCGTACGCGAGGGTCTTGGTGGCGCTCTTGCCGCCGAGCCCGGTCACCTTGACGGTGAGGTTGGTGTAGCCCCGGCCGCGCGCGGTGACGGCGAGCCGGCGGACCGCCCCGGCACCGGTGACGCTCACGTCGCCGGTGCCGGCCACCGAGGACTTGCTCGACGCGGTCGCGCTGACGGTGAGCGCCGACGCGTCGGCGCCGCTCTGGCCCACCGTGACACCGACGACCGGATCGCCGACCCCGCCGACGGCCCCGGAGAGGTACCCGGCGGAGAACGCGATGGTCGGTGTGCCGTAACTGACGGCCTGGGCGGGCATGTTCATCAGGCCGGCCAGCATCAGCGCGGCGATTCCCGCCGTGCCCAGCTGCTTCGTGAACGGCTTCATCGGCTTCATCGGCTTCATTCGGTGTCCCTCGGACGGATGCGAGCGCGAACCATGCGGACCGGAACTCTCGCCCGTGGAGCGGCGGAAGTCCATGGTCATCGTCGAGAAGGTTCGGCGACCGCGGCCAACTCCCGGTGCACGCGATCCGTCCGCCGGGAGAACACGCCGGGAGAACAGCGGCCCGGAAATGCGGAAGACCCCCCGCGTACCCGTGCGGGGGGTCTCTGCCGACGCGCTGCGTCGAAGGTCGTGCGACCGGTCAGACGTTGAAGCCGAGCGCGCGCAGCTGCTCGCGGCCGTCGTCCGTGATCTTGTCGGGGCCCCACGGCGGCATCCACACCCAGTTGATGCGCAGCTCGTTGACGATGCCCTCCGTCGCCGACTTCGCCTGGTCCTCGATCACGTCGGTCAGCGGGCAGGCCGCGGACGTCAGCGTCATGTCGAGGGTGGCGATGTTCGCGTCGTCGACGTGGATGCCGTAGATCAGGCCCAGGTTGACCACGTCGATCCCCAGCTCGGGGTCGACCACGTCGTAGAGGGCCTCGCGGACCTCTTCCTCGCTGGCCGGCGTGATCGACGCCTCGGGCGTCGCGTTCTCGGTCATGCCGTCTTCCTCTCCGCGTCGCCCAGAGCCTGGGCGGTCGCGTCCTTCCACGCCATCCAGCTCAGCAGAGCACACTTGACCCGCGCGGGAAACTTGGCGACACCGGCGAACGCGACCGCGTCCTCCAGCACCTCTTCCATGGCCTCGTCGGGCTCGATCTTGCCCTTCGACTGCATCAGCTCCAGGAAGGTCTCCTGGATCCGGCGCGCGTCGGCGAGGTCCTTGCCGACCAGCAGCTCGTTCAGCACGGACGCGCTGGCCTGGCTGATGGAGCAGCCCTGGCCCTCGTAGGAGACGTCGGTCAGCGTCTCGCCGTCGTACTTCACGCGCAGCGTGATCTCGTCACCGCACGTCGGGTTGACGTGGTGCACCTCGGCGTCGCCGTCGCGCAGGCCGCGCCCGTGCGGGTGCTTGTAGTGGTCCAGGATCAGTTCCTGGTACATCGAATCCAGCTTCACTGCGTCCTCGTCGCCTTCGTCGCCCTCGCCGCCTTCGTCGTTATCCGAAGAAGTTCCGTACGTGCTCCAGCCCGTCGATCAACGCGTCGACCTCGGCCGGAGAGGAGTACAGGTAGAACGACGCCCTGGTGGTCGCAGGAATTCCGTAGCGCAGGCAGACGGGGCGCGCGCAGTGGTGTCCCACGCGGACCGCGATGCCCTGCTCGTCCAGGACCTGGCCGACGTCGTGCGGGTGGATGTCCCCCAGCGTGAAGGAGATGGCCGCGCCGCGGTCCTCGGCCGTGGTGGGGCCGATGATCCGCAGGTCGGGCACCTCCAGCAGGCGCTTGACCGCGTACTCGGTGATCGCGTGCTCGTGGGCGGCGATCTTGTCCATGCCGATCGCGGTCAGGTAGTCCACGGCCGCACCGAGGCCGACGGCCTGGGCGATCGGGGGCGTGCCCGCCTCGAACTTGTGCGGGGCGGGCGCGTAGGTCGAGGCGTGCATCGACACGGTCTCGATCATCTCGCCGCCGCCGAGGAACGGAGGCAGGTCCTCCAGCAGCTCCTGGCGTCCCCACAGGACGCCGATGCCGGTCGGGCCGCACATCTTGTGGCCCGTGAAGGCCACGAAGTCGGCGCCGAGCGCCTGCACGTCGAGCGGCATGTGCGGAGCGGCCTGCGAGGCGTCGATCAGCACCAGCGCGCCGACCTCCTGCGCGCGCCGGACGATCTGCTCGACCGGGTTGACCGTGCCCATGATGTTGGAGACCAGCGTGAAGGAGACGATCTTCGTCTTCTCCGTGATGACCTCTTCGATGTTGGACAGGTCGAGGCGGCCGTCGTCGGTGAGGCCGAACCACTTCAGCTTCGCGCCCGTGCGCTGCGAGAGCAGCTGCCACGGCACGATGTTGGAGTGGTGCTCCATCTCCGTGATGGCGATCTCGGTCTCGCGGTCGACCCGGTAGGGCTCGTCCGCCCAGCCGAGCATGTTCGCGACCAGGTTGAGCGACTCCGAGGCGTTCTTGGTGAAGATCACCTCGTCGCGGCTCGGCGCGTTGATGAAGGCGGCGACCTTGTCGCGGGCGCCCTCGTACAGCGCCGTGGCCTCCTCGGCGAGCACGTGCACGCCGCGGTGGACGTTGGCGTTGTGCTGCTCGTAGTACTCGTTCAGCGCGTCGAGCACCTGGCGCGGCTTCTGCGAAGTCGCCGCGTTGTCCAGGTAAACGATCTTCTTCCCGTCGTGGACCACACGATCCAGCAGGGGGAAGTCCTTGCGGATCGCCTCGATGTCGAGGAGGCCGGGCAGCTGCGTCACGCGGTAGCGCCACCCTTCGTGCTGTACGCCACGTACCCCTCGGCCTCCAGCTTGTCGGCGAGTTCGGCGCCGCCGGACTCGACGATGCGGCCCTCGGAGAAGACGTGGACGAAGTCGGGCTTGATGTAGCGCAGGATCCGCGTGTAGTGCGTGATCAGCAGCGTGCCGACCTCGCCGCTCTCGCGGACGCGGTTGACGCCCTCGGAGACCTGGCGCAGCGCGTCGACGTCGAGGCCGGAGTCGGTCTCGTCGAGGATCGCGATCTTCGGCTTGAGGAGCTCCAGCTGGAGGATCTCGTGGCGCTTCTTCTCACCGCCGGAGAAGCCCTCGTTGACGTTGCGCTCGGCGAAGGCCGGGTCCATCTGGAGCTGCTCCATGGCGGACTTGACCTCCTTCACCCAGGTGCGCAGCTTGGGGGCCTCGCCGCGGATCGCCGTGGCCGACGTGCGCAGGAAGTTGGAGACCGAGACGCCGGGGACCTCGACCGGGTACTGCATGGCGAGGAAGACGCCCGCGCGGGCACGCTCGTCGACGGACATCTCCAGGACGTCTTCGCCGTCGAGGGTCACGGTGCCACCGGTGATGGTGTACTTCGGGTGACCGGCGAGCGAGTACGCGAGGGTGGACTTGCCGGAGCCGTTCGGACCCATGATGGCGTGCGTCTCACCCTGCTTGACGGTGAGGTCGACGCCCTTGAGGATCTCGCGGGCGCCGTTTTCGGCCTCGACGGAGACGTGCAGGTCGTGGATTTCAAGCGTTGCCATGGATACCTCAGGACTCCTGGGTGAGGGAGACGAGCACGTCGTCCCCTTCGATCTTGACGGGGTATACGGGTACGGGGCGCGTGGCCGGGAGCCCGGACGGCTTGCCGGTCCGCAGGTCGAACGCCGAGCCGTGCAGCCAGCACTCGATCATGCAGTCGTCGACCTCGCCTTCCGAGAGGGACACGTTCGCGTGCGAGCAGATGTCGTTGATCGCGAACACCTCCCCCTCGGTGAGGACGACGGACACCGGCGTGCCGTCGAGTTCCACCCTCTTGGGGGTGTCCTTCTCCAGCTCGCTCAGCGCACAGGCCTTGACGTAGGTCATCAGACGGACGCCTGCAGCTCGGTGTCGATCTTCGCCAGCAGGCGCTCCTCGATGTCGTCGACACCGATCTGCTGGACCAGTTCCGCGAAGAAGCCGCGCACGACCAGGCGGCGCGCCTCGTCGGCGGGGATGCCGCGGGACTGGAGGTAGAACAGCTGCTCGTCGTCGAAGCGGCCGGTCGCGGAGGCGTGGCCGGCGCCGACGATCTCGCCGGTCTCGATCTCCAGGTTCGGCACCGAGTCGACCCGCGCGCCGTCCGTGAGGACGAGGTTGCGGTTCATCTCGTAGGTGTCGGTGCCCTCGGCGGTCTTCTCGATGAGGACGTCGCCGATCCAGACCGCGTGCGCGTCCTGGCCCTGCAGGGCGCCCTTGTAGACCACGTGGGACTTGCAGTGCGGGGCGCCGTGGTCGACCAGGAGGCGGTGCTCCTGGTGCTGGCCCTTGTCGGTGAAGTACAGGCCGAGCAGCTCGGCCTCGCCGCCGGGACCGGCGTAGTTCACGCGGGGGTGCAGCCGGACGAGGTCGCCGCCGAAGGTGATCACGATCGACTTGAAGGTCGCGTCGCGGCCGACCAGCGCGTTGTGCTGGGAGCAGTGGACGGCGGTGTCGTCCCAGTCCTGGACCGAGACGACGGTGAGCTTGGCGCCGTCGCCGACGAGGAAGTCGACGTTGGCGGCGCGCACGCCGTCACCGGTGTGGTCGATGACGATGATCGCCTCGGCGAAGGGCTTCACGTCGAAGACCGTGTGGCCGAAGGTCGTGCCGCCCTCGCCGTGCAGCGAGACGCGCACCGGCTCGGTGAGCACCTGCTCCTTGGGCACGGTGACGACCGTGGCCTTGGCGAACGAGGAGAACGCCTGGGCCGCGACGCGGTCGACCGGCGTGCCGGCCTTGCCGACGCGGGCGTCGTCGCGGTCCACCGACTCGATGGTGACGCCCTCGGGCGCGTCGATCTGCGCCTTCATGGTGCCGTTGGCGACCGCGGTGCCGTCGTGGAGACCGCGCAGGCGGGCCAGCGGGGTGAAGCGCCACTCCTCCTCACGCCCGTGCGGCACGGGGAAGTCCGCCACGTCGAAGGACGGGGGCGCGCTCATCCGGGTGGCGACGGTGGATTCGGCGGCCACCGCGATCGCGCCGGCGGTGGTCGAACCGACCGCGGGGGTACCTCCCGGGACCGTCGGGTCCTTGGGGGCGTTCTGAGCCTCTGCCATGGCTGTCGTCTTGCTCTCTTCCTGCGTCGTGCGTCAAAGGGATCTGCGCTGCGGGGGTGGGGCCGGACTAGCCGACCGAACCCTCCATCTGCAGCTCGATCAGCCGGTTCAGCTCCAGCGCGTACTCCATCGGCAGTTCGCGCGCGATCGGCTCGACGAAGCCGCGCACGATCATGGCCATCGCCTCGAACTCGGTCAGACCGCGGCTCATCAGGTAGAAGAGCTGGTCGTCGGAGACCTTGGAGACGGTGGCCTCGTGGCCCATGGACACGTCGTCCTCGCGGACGTCCACGTACGGGTACGTGTCCGAGCGGGAGATGGTGTCGACGAGCAGGGCGTCGCACAGCACGTTGCTCTTGGAGCCGTGCGCACCCTCGCCGATCTCGACCAGACCGCGGTACGAGGTGCGGCCGCCGCCCCGCGCCACCGACTTGGAGACGATGTTCGAGGAGGTGTTCGGCGCCATGTGGACCATCTTGGAGCCGGCGTCCTGGTGCTGGCCCTCGCCCGCGAAGGCGATGGAGAGGGTCTCGCCCTTGGCGTGCTCGCCCATCAGGTAGACGGCCGGGTACTTCATGGTGACCTTGGAACCGATGTTGCCGTCGATCCACTCCATGGTCGCGCCCTCGTACGCCACGGCGCGCTTGGTGACCAGGTTGTAGACGTTGTTCGACCAGTTCTGGATCGTCGTGTAGCGGCAGCGGCCGCCCTTCTTCACGATGATCTCGACGACGGCGCTGTGCAGCGAGTCCGAGGAGTAGATCGGCGCGGTGCAGCCCTCGACGTAGTGGACGTAGGCGTCCTCGTCGACGATGATCAGCGTCCGCTCGAACTGGCCCATGTTCTCCGTGTTGATCCGGAAGTAGGCCTGGAGCGGGATGTCGACCTTGACGCCCTTGGGCACGTAGATGAACGAGCCGCCCGACCACACGGCGGTGTTCAGCGACGCGAACTTGTTGTCGCCGACCGGGATGACCGTGCCGAAGTACTCCTGGAAGAGCTCCGGGTGCGTCTTCAGCGCGGTGTCCGTGTCGAGGAAGATCACGCCCTGCTCCTCCAGGTCCTCACGGATCTGGTGGTAGACGACCTCGGACTCGTACTGGGCCGCGACACCGGCGACGAGGCGCTGCTTCTCCGCCTCCGGGATGCCGAGCTTGTCGTACGTGTTCTTGATGTCCTCGGGCAGGTCCTCCCAGGAAGCGGCCTGCTTCTCGGTGGAACGCACGAAGTACTTGATGTTGTCGAAGTCGATGCCGGAGAGGTCGGAGCCCCAGTTCGGCATGGGCTTCTTGTCGAACAGCTTGAGGCCCTTGAGGCGGAGCTTCAGCATCCACTCCGGCTCGGACTTCTTCGCCGAGATGTCGCGGACGACGGCCTCGGACAGACCCCGCTTGGCCGCGGCACCGGCCGCGTCGGAGTCGGCCCAGCCGTACTCGTAGGTGCCCAGGCCATCCAGCTCAGGGTGAGCGATCTCCGTGGTCATGCGGGGTTCCTCCCGGCGGTGCGTACAGAAGCTGATGCTGATGTGTCGGTCTGTGGGGCGTGCGGGGCGGACGCGGCGCTTCGTGGGATGAAGGTCGTGCACACTCCGTCGCCGTGCGCGATGGTGGCGAGCCGCTGCACGTGCGTCCCGAGCAGGCGGGAGAAGACCTCGGTCTCCGCCTCGCACAGCTGCGGGAACTGCTCGGCCACGTGGGCGACCGGGCAGTGGTGCTGGCAGAGCTGCTCTCCGCTGTGCGGCCCCGGGGCGCTCTTCGCCGTAGCAGCGTACCCGTCCGCGGTCAACGCCCTGGCAAGGGCCTCGGTGCGGTCCGCGGGATCCGCCGCCTCGACCGCTTCCCGGTAGGCGACCGCCTGCGCGTCCAGCCTCGCCCGGGCGAAGGCGGCGACCGCCGCCTCGCCCTGCTCCCCGCCGCCCGCGGACTGCGCGATCCAGCGCAGGGCCTCGGTGGCGAGGGCGTCGTAGGACTGGTCGAAGGCGTCCCGGCCGCAGTCGGTGAGCGCGAAGACCTTGGCGGGCCTGCCCCGGGTCCGGGCGCCGTACACCCGCTGCTCCCGGGCGGCGACCACGTCGTCGGCGACGAGGGCGTCCAGGTGGCGCCGGACGGCGGCCTGGGTGAGGCCGAGCCGCTGGGCCAGGTCGGCGACGGTCGACGGACCGTGGTCCAGGATCGACCGCGCGACCCGGTTGCGGGTGGACCGCTCCCCGGTCGCGAGTTCCCCGTGCGGGGTCTCGGTCAGCCGTTCGCCGTATTTCACAACGCCATTGTTGCGTAATTACCCGCGGACCGACAAGCCGCGCCGGAAGACACCCCTGGTGGCCTCCATCACTAAGGGTTACCTAATGCGTCGACGCAGTGTGACGCGGGAGGGTCCGCGGCCCCCCGACCCGGGGCCCGGGACCCCCCGGGCGGCTCCGTAGACTCACCCGCATGAGCAACGACCCCGCCGTGGAGATCCGCGGACTGGTGAAGCGGTACGGCCCCAAAACGGCGGTGGACGGCCTCGACCTCACCGTCCCGAGGGCCTCGGTGACCGCGGTCCTCGGTCCCAACGGCGCGGGCAAGACGACCACCGTCGAGATCTGCGAGGGCTACCACCGCCCCGACGCCGGATCCGTGCGCGTCCTCGGGCTGGACCCGGTCGCCGACGCCCCGGCGCTGCGGCCGCGGATCGGCGTGATGCTCCAGTCCGGCGGGATCTACTCCGGCGCCCGCGCCGTCGAGATGCTCCGCCACATGGCCGCGCTGTACGCCGACCCCCTCGACACGGGGCTCCTGGTGGAGCGGCTCGGGCTGGGCGACTGCGGGCGCACCCCCTACCGCCGGCTGTCCGGCGGCCAGCAGCAGCGCCTGGCCCTCGCCATGGCCGTCGTCGGCCGCCCCGAGCTGGTCTTCCTCGACGAGCCCACCGCCGGCCTGGACCCGCAGGCCCGGCGCGCGACCTGGGACCTCGTCCGGGAGCTGCGCGCCGACGGGGTCACCGTCGTCCTCACCACCCACCACATGGACGAGGCCGAGCAGCTCGCGGACGAGGTCGCCATCGTCGACGCGGGCCGCGTCGTCGTCCACGGCACTCCCGAGCGGCTCTGCCGCGGCGGCGCCGAGAACACCCTGCGCTTCACCGGCCGACCCTCCCTCGACCTGGGCTCCCTGCTCAAGGCGCTGCCCGACGGCACGCAGGCGGCCGAGACCGGCCCCGGCGTCTACCGCCTCACCGGCGCCATCGACCCACAGCTGCTGGCCACCGTCGCCTCCTGGTGCGCCCAGCACGGGGTCATGCCGGACAGCCTCACGGTCGAACGGCACACCCTGGAAGACGTCTTCCTCGACCTCACGGGCAAGGAGCTGCGCGCATGAGCGCCGGTACGTTCACCCCCGGGCCGGGGGCCGCGCCCGTGTCCCGCATGATCTTCGCGCAGACCGCGCTGGAGACCCGGATGCTGCTGCGCAACGGTGAGCAGCTGCTGCTCACCGTGATCATTCCCGCGCTGCTGCTGGTGCTGTTCTCCACCGTCGACATCGTCGCCGTCCCCGCGCGGGAGGGCGGCCCCGGCCGGTCGGTGGACTTCCTCGCCCCCGGCGTCCTGGCCCTCGCGGTGCTGTCCACCGCCTTCACCGGCCAGGCCATCGCCACCGGTTTCGACCGCCGCTACGGGGTCCTCAAGCGGCTCGGCGCCTCGCCGCTGCCGCGCTGGGCCCTGCTGACGGCCAAGACCCTCTCGGTGCTGGTCACCGAGGTGCTCCAGGTCGCCCTTCTGTCGGTGATCGCGCTCGCGCTCGGCTGGTCGCCGCAGGGGAACCCGCTGTCCGTGGCCGCGCTGCTGCTGCTCGGCACCGCCGCCTTCTCCGGGCTCGGGCTGCTGATGGCGGGCACGCTCAAGGCCGAGGTGACGCTGGCCGCCGCGAACCTGGTGTTCCTGCTGCTGCTGGTCGGCGGCGGGGTGATCGTGCCGATGGAGAAGTTCCCGGAGGCGGTGCGTTCCGTACTCGAACTGCTGCCGATCACGGCCCTCTCCGACGGGCTGCGCGCGGTGCTCCGCGACGGCGCGGGGCTGCCGTGGGGCGACGCGGCGGTGCTGGCGGTGTGGTCGGCGCTGGGCCTTGGCGCGGCGGCGCGGTTCTTCCGCTGGGAGTAGTCTTCCGGCCCCGCTGACCACGCCCCCCGGCGGGGCCGCGCGGGAGTGACCGGTTCCGTATCGCGCCGGCAGGAAGGCCTTCCTTCTGCCGCCGGCTTCCCGCGAGGATGGGCGCCTCCACACTCCACACGACACGAGGCCGGGGGGCGGGCATGGCGCAGCGGGAGGCCGCACTGCGGCTGGACGAACAGTGGGACCGCATCCGGTCGGGCGCCGCGCACGCGCAGCCGGGCGACCGCGCGCGGCTGCTGGGCGAGCTGATCTCCGCCCTGCGGGAGCCCGCGCTCGGCGATCCCGAGTGCGCGGCCCGGCTCGGTCTGCGCCTGGGCGACCTGGCGGCCCGCCGGTTCGCGGACGGGGACCGGGCGGGAGCGCTGTCCGCCCTGGAGGACGGCCTGCGGCACGCGCGGCAGGCCGCCGGGCACTCCCCCGAGTACGCGCGCTGGTACGCCCGCGGCCTGATCAACCAGGGGGTCTGGCTGGCCTGGCCGCTGAGCGACGCCGACCGGCTGCCCCGGCACCCGCTCGGCGCGGCGGCCGAGGAGGGCCCGAGCCCGATGGAGCGGGCGGCCGGCGAGCGGGCCCTGGACGTGACCCGCGCGGCGGTGGACGTCCTGGCCGGGCTGGACCCGCGCGATCCGGTCAACCAGCGCGGCCTGGCCCAGGCCAAGGTGTTCCTCGGGGACCGGCTCGCCGAGCTGGGACTGGCCGAGGACTCGGTCGCCTGGGCCGTCGACGCCGAGCGGGACTTCCGGCGGCTGCTCCAGGTCGGCCCGGGGCCGGAGGAGGCCCGGGAGGCCGAGGACGCCCTGGCCCACATCGAACGCCAGCTGGAACTGCGGCTGCGCTTCCTCGACTTCGCGTCCCTGACGGGGCTGCGCTCGGACGGGCTGCTGCCCGAGCGGCTGCTCCCGCGGGCCGCGGTGGCCGCGCGCATCCAGGGCGTGGAACCGGAGCGGATCGCCGCGGGGCTGCGCCTGGACGGTGAGCGGGTGGCGGAGGCGCTCGCCGGCCTGGCGTGGCGGGCGGTGTGGCGGGTCGACGTGCGGGGCCCCGACGGGCTGTGGAACGTACAGGGACATCCCTGGCACAGCGCCGCAGACGTGACGAACCGGACGGCGGAGCAGGTCGCGCAGGAGGTGTACCGGGGCTTCACCGGCTCCCCGGACTACCCAGGCCCCGGCGCGCATTGGCGGATCCGGGTCTGGTGGCAGGAGGAAGGGGACCCGGCGGGCGCCCGGTTCCGGCTGGTCATCGCACCGGAAGGGCCAAGTGACGCGCCTGACACACCTGGCGGCGCCCCCTCGTGAAAGTTTGCACAAGGCGCCGCCTACGATAGGGGGCGTGTTCTCCCCCCTCGCTTACATCGCCAGCCGCTGGACGCCCTCCGCGCGCACCGTCCAGCGAGCCGCGCTCATCGCAGTCGTGATGAGCGTGGTCATCGTCGTCACCGGCGGCGCCGTCCGGCTGACCGGCTCCGGCCTGGGCTGCGACACCTGGCCCAAGTGCACGGACGACAGCCTGTTCGCGACTCCCGCCCAGGGCTTCCACGGGGCGATCGAGTTCGGCAACCGCATGCTGACGTACGTCCTGTGCGCGGCCGTCGGCTGGGGCATCATCGCGGCCCGCTCGGCCAAGCCGTGGCGCCGGACGCTGACGCGGCTCGGATGGGCGCAGTTCGTCATCGTGATGGGGAACGCCGTCCTCGGCGGCATCACCGTCATGACGGGCCTCAACCCCTACAGCGTGGCGGGCCACTTCCTGCTCGCCACCTCGCTGATCACCGTCACCACGGTCACCTGGCAGCGCACCCGCGAGGGTGACATGGCGCCGCGGCCGCGGGTTCCCGCGCCGGTGCGCAAGCTCTCCTGGGCGCTGCTCGCGGCGACGCTGGTGCTGATCGCGGCGGGCACGGTGGTCACCGGTTCCGGTCCGCACGCGGGCGACAGCAGCGACATCAAGCGGATGCCGTTCGACTGGTCGGGCACCGCACACGTGCACGCCATCGCGGCCTGGGTGGTGTGCGCGCTGGCGGTGGCGACGTGGCTGGTGCTGCGGGTGGTGGACGCGCCGGACGACACCCGGGCGCGCGCCCGTGACCTGCTGGTGGTGCTGCTCGCCCAGGGCGCCATCGGATACGTCCAGTACTTCACCAAGCTGCCGGAAGCGCTGGTCGCCGCGCACATGCTCGGCTCCTGCCTGGTGTGGATCGCCGTCCTGCGCGTCGTGCTGAGCCTGCGCGAGCGCACGGCCGAGCGGGCGGGGATCCCGGCCCAGTCCGACCCGGCGCTCCCCGCGTCGGTCTGACGGCCGCCCGGAGGCGCTACGGCCGGTCCAGGGCGTAGACGCGGCGGGCGTTGCCCGCCGCGACCAGCCCCGCCACGCGCTCCGCGTCCCGCCAGGACCACGCGCCCTCGGCGACCCAGCCGCCCAGCACCCGGCCCAGCGCCGCCCGGAACCCGCGGGCGGCCACCACGTGCAGTTCGGGCAGCTCGCGGGCGCCGCTGGAGAACAGCAGCTTGCCGAAGGGCGCCAGCTCCAACAGCTCCGCCAGCACCGCGTCGACGCGCGCGCCGGTGCGGGCGAGGGCCGGGCCGAGGTCGGCGTACACGTGCGGGAACGCGGCCGCGAGGTGGGCGGCGTGCCGGTGGTACGGGTACCCGTGCAGCAGCACCAGGTCCCCGCCCACGCCCGCCGTCGCCCGGACGAAGTCCGTCAGCAGGGCCGGATCGCCGCGGTCGGGGCACTCGTACGGATCCCCGGGGCCCGCGTGCAGCTGGAGCGGCAGGCGCGACTCCACCGCGCTCCACAGCAGGTGCCGTACGAGTACGGGGTCCCGCACCGGCCCGCCCTTGGCCCGGCGGGCCAGCCAGCGCGCCGCCGCCCCGTGCACCTCGCCGGGGCCGGGAGGGCCGGGAGCGAAGGCCAGGGCCGAGCCGTACCCGGCGCCCGCGCCCGCCCCCGCGGCGAAGGCCGCGGCTCCGGCGGCCGCGTGCTGGAGGGCCTCGGCGAGGTTGGCGAGGTAGGCCTCGGCGGTGCCGGAGGTGTCGGCGACGTGCTCGGCCAGCAGCTCCAGCCGCACGACCTCGTGGGCCTCGGCGTCCCCGGCCAAGGCCAGTTCCTTGGGGCCGGTCAGGTCCCCGGGCGCGCCGGTGTCGACGAGGTAGGCGCCGGTGCCGGAGCCGCGCAGCAGTCGGCGCGCGGACTCCTGGACGCCGAGCTCGCGGCGGCGGGCCAGGTAGCGGGCGGGCGGGCAGTGGGGCTCCAGCCCGAGCAGCGGCGGGCACCAGCGGCGCACGGCGAAGCCGGCCTGCGTGTCGAAGAAGGTGGTCCCGGCGGCGGCCGGCCCCACCGACCGGCCGAGCCGGTCCTCGAAGGTCCCGAGCCCCAGCTCCGTGCGGAGCAGTCCGTGGCAGTACTGGTCCACCAGGGGCGGCGTTTCGATCATCCGGACATCCCGTTGCGGACGTGGGCGAACGTGCGGTGCTCTTCCATCCGTCCTAACGGGTGAGCGGGGTGTGAGGTGTTGCTCGCGCTGTTGACCGACCCCGCCCCGGGCCCCGCCCCGGGCCCCGGACCGCGCCTCAATCGCCGGCGGAGGCCGGGGGCCGGCCTCCGGCAGCGCCACGCCGCCTGCGGCGAACGCCCCCTCGGCCAAGGCCCCTGCGGGGGGCCGCGGCGCCCATGCCCCGAGCCGCGCCTCAAACGCCGGCGGGGCTGGGGTTGGCAGCGGCACGCCGCCTGACGGAACGGCCCCACGGCCAAGGCCCCTACGGGCGGGCGCGGCCCCCATGCCGCAGGCCGCGCCTCAAACGCCGGCGGGGCTGGAGTTGGCTGCGGCAGCGCCGACCGGAGCGACACGCCTGCGCTGCTTGCGGGCCGGTCCTGCGCCTCAATCGCCGGCGGGGCTGAGGTCGCCTGCGGCGGGGCCCGCCGCCTGGCAGCGAACGGCCCCAGGGCCAGGGCCCGACGGGCGGCCACGGCGCCCGGCCCCGAGCCGCGCCTCAAACGCCGGCGGGGCTGGTGATCGCATGCGACAGCGCCACGCCGCCTGGCGGCGAACGCTCCCACAGCCAGGGACACGGCGGGCGGGGCGGTTGCCCCTGCCCCAGGCCTCGCCTCCAACACCGGCGGTCAGCACGGCCCGGCGTGCTCCACCGGCAAGGTCGGAGCAGCGGGGGCGCTAAACCCGGCGCGGACCCCGGCCCGGGGGTCCGCCTCGGCCGGACCGGCCGGGCTGTGGTTACTTGGCGGCCGGACCGGTCCCGTTCTCGGGCTCCGCGTTCGCCGCCTCGGGGTCGACCGCCTCGGGCTCGGAGGCCGCAGGCTCCGCCGGAGCCACGGGCTTCGGCTCGGCCTTGGCCTCGGCCGCGGGCTTCGGGGCGGCCGCCGCGCCGGCCGGTTCAGCTGCGGCCTCGGCGGCGGGCTTCGCCGCAGTCGGCTCCACCGCTGTGGGGGCGGGGGAAGCGACGGCAGCCTTCGGCTCGGCATCCGCACCGGCGCGCTTCGCCGTAGCCTCGGCAGCCGGCTTCGGCTCCGCCGCGGCGGGGGCCGGGGAAGCCGCTTCCTTCGGTTCGGCGACAGCGGCAGCCTTCGGCGCGGGGGCCTCGGTAGCCGCCGCCTTCGGCTCGGCGACCTCCGGGACCGCGGCCGGCTTCGCCTCGGCACCGGCAGGCGCAGACGCCGCGGCCGCGGAGGACGGGGCCTCCGCCGGCTTCGGCTCGGCGGCGGAAGCCGCAGGCTCGGCATCTGCCTTCGCGGCAGCAGGCACCGCGGCAGCGGGGGCCGAGGAGGCCGCCGGCTTCGGCTCGGCGACAGCGGGGGCAGCGGAAGCCGCAGGCTCGGCGTCCGGCTTCGCCGCAGCGGGGGCCGCGGCCGTCTTCGGCTCGGCGGCGGAAGCCGCAGGCTCGGCGGCCGGCTTCGCCGCAGCAGGCGCCGCGGCAGCGGGGGCCGAGGAGGCCACAGGCTTCGGCTCGGCAGCGGGAGCCGCAGGCTCAGCGGTCGGCTTCGCGGCTGCGGGAGCCGCGGCAGCGGGAGCCACCGGCTTCGGCTCGGCCGCGGCCACCGGCTCAGCCACCGGCTCCGGCTCAGCGGCAGCGCCCCGCACCGGGGGGTTCTTCGGGCCGCCCAGTTGGAGGCCCGCCATCCGGGTCCACTCGTACGGACCCGTCCGCACCCGCGCCGCCATCTCGCCGTCGAAGGCGTCCTGGAGCGTCAGGCCGGCCTGCTGCGCCGCGAGCTCGGCGCAGGCGTGGTCGGGGGCCACCAGGTCGCCCCAGCCGCCGTCGGTGCCGACGAGCACGATCCGGGTGCCCGCCTGTCCGATGTAGGCGAGCTGGCCCTCGGCGCCGCCGTGGGCCGCCGCGAAGGCGCCGATCTGCTTGGCCAGCTTCGCCGCGGTACGGGCCCGCTTCTTGTCGCCGGTGGCCTCGGGAGTGACTGCTGCGGTATCTGCCATGACTGGCATGCTACCGGCGAGTAATCAGCGGAGGAAGGGATCCACGGCCACCGCCACGAACAGCAGCGACACATAGGTGATCGACCAGTGGAACAGCCGCATCTCCTTGAGCTTCGCGCCCGTCACGCCGGACTTGGCCCGGGCGTGCAGCGCGTGCGCCTCCCACAGCCACCAGCCGCCGGCCAGCAGCGCCACGGAGGTGTAGAACCAGCCCGTGTAGCCCAGCGGGGTCAGCAGCAGCGAGACCGCCACCATCACCCAGCTGTAGAGGACGATCTGCCGCGCCACGACCCGGTTGCCCGCGACCACCGGCAGCATCGGCACGCCGACCCGCGCGTAGTCGTCCTTCACCTTCATCGACAGCGGCCAGTAGTGCGGCGGCGTCCAGAAGAAGATGACGAGGAAGAGGATGACGGCGGCCCACGAGACCTCGTTCTTGACCGCCGACCAGCCGATGAGCACCGGCATGCAGCCCGCGATCCCGCCCCACACGATGTTCTGCGAGGTGCGCCGCTTCAGCAGCATCGTGTAGACCACGACGTAGAAGAGGAGCGCACCGAGCGACAGCGCGGCGGACAGCCAGTTGACGAGCAGTCCGAAGAACAGGGTGGAGACCACCCCGAGCGAGATGCCGAAGACCAGGCATTCGCGCGGGCTGACCATGCCGGTCACCAGCGGCCGCTGCGCGGTCCGGTCCATCAGCGCGTCGATGTCGCGGTCGATGTACATGTTCAGCGCGTTCGCGCCGCCCGCGGACAGGTACCCGCCGAAGCAGGTCACCAGGACCAGCCACAGCGACGGCACGCCCTGCTCGGCGAGGAACATCACCGGCACGGTCGTGATGAGCAGCAGCTCGATGATCCGCGGCTTGGTCAGCGCCACGAAGGCCATGGCCCGGGCCCCGAACGGCCGGTGACCGGATGAGGTACCGAGCACCCCCGCTGGACGGGATTCGACGGCCGTCACGCACACCCCTGACAGAGACTCCCAGCAAGCTCCGGGCGGGAAGGCCCGGTGAAGACTTGCGCGTACCACGCCACTGTAGACGTTGCCCTTGTGTCGCCCCGCGCGGGGGTCGCTCCGTGTTGGGCCGATCGCGGTGAACCCGGCGGGCCCGGGGGACGTGCCAAGGTGGTGACGGCGTGGTGGCACTCGAATAGCTGCACGCCGCCGCGGGGGTAGGCTCGGAATCGCGCCGGTGCACGGTACGTCACCGGGATTCGACATGTGGAGAGGAGCCCTGACCCACGGTGAGCACCAAGCCGACGACCACAGAGCTCGAGTGGACCGAACTGGACCAGCGCGCCGTTGACACGGCCCGCATCCTCGCCGCTGACGCGGTGCAGAAGGTCGGGAACGGCCACCCCGGGACGGCCATGAGCCTGGCCCCCGCCGCCTACACCCTCTTCCAGAAGGTGATGCGGCACGACCCGTCGGACCCCGACTGGGTCGGCCGGGACCGTTTCGTGCTCTCCGCGGGGCACTCGTCCCTCACCCTGTACACCCAGCTCTACCTGGCCGGTTTCGGTCTGGAGCTGGACGACCTCAAGGCGTTCCGCACCTGGGGTTCCAAGACCCCCGGCCACCCCGAGTACGGGCACACCGCGGGCGTCGAGACCACGACCGGCCCGCTCGGCCAGGGCGTGGCGAACGCCGTGGGCATGGCGATGGCCGCCCGCTACGAGCGCGGCCTGTTCGACCCGGAGGCCGCCCCCGGCACCTCCCCGTTCGACCACATGGTCTACGCGATCGCGGGCGACGGCTGCCTCCAGGAGGGCATCTCCGCGGAGGCCTCCTCGCTGGCCGGCCACCAGAAGCTCGGCAACCTCGTGCTGCTGTGGGACGACAACCACATCTCCATCGAGGGCGACACCGAGACGGCCGTCTCCGAGGACACCCTCAAGCGGTACGAGGCGTACGGCTGGCACGTCCAGCGCGTCGCCCCGAAGGAGGACGGCGACCTCGACCCCGCGGCGCTGTACGCGGCCCTGGAAGCGGCCCGCGCCGAGACGCAGCGCCCGTCCTTCATCGCGCTGCGCTCGATCATCGCCTGGCCGGCCCCGGACGCCCAGGGCACCGAGGCCGCGCACGGCTCGGCCCTCGGCGACGACGAGGTCGCCGCGACCAAGCGCGTCCTCGGCTTCGACCCGGAGCAGACCTTCGAGGTCTCCGACGCGGTCATCGCGCACACCCGCAAGGCGCTGGACCGCGGCCGCGACGCCCGGGCCGCCTGGGAGAAGGACTTCTCCGCCTGGCGCACCGCCAACCCGGAGCGCGCCGCCGAGTTCGACCGCATCCAGGCCAACGAGCTGCCCGCCGGCTGGGAAGACGAGATCCCCGTCTTCGAGACCGGCAAGAGCGTCGCCACCCGCGCCGCTTCGGGCAAGGTCCTCGGGGCGCTCGGCGCGGTCATCCCGGAGCTGTGGGGCGGCTCGGCCGACCTCGCGGGTTCGAACAACACCACCATCGACAAGGACTCCTCGTTCCTGCCGGTGGGCAACCCGCTGCCGGAGGCCGACCCGTACGGCCGCACCATCCACTTCGGCATCCGCGAGCACGCCATGGCCGCGGCCATGAACGGCATCACCCTGCACGGCCACACGCGTGTCTACGGCGGCACCTTCCTGGTGTTCTCCGACTACATGCGCAACGCCGTGCGCCTGTCCGCGCTGATGCACCTGCCGGTGACCTACGTGTGGACGCACGACTCCATCGGCCTCGGCGAGGACGGCCCGACGCACCAGCCGGTCGAGCACGTCGCCGCGCTGCGCGCGATCCCGGGCCTGAACGTGGTCCGCCCGGCCGACGCGAACGAGACCGCCATCGCCTGGCGCGAGATCCTGCGCCGCCACACCAAGGTGTACGGCAAGGGCGCGCCGCACGGTCTGGCGCTGACCCGCCAGGGCGTGCCGACGTACGACCGCAACGAGGACGCCGTCAAGGGCGGCTACGTGCTCTTCGAGGCCGAGGGCGGTCCCGCCGAGGTCGTCCTCATCGGCACCGGTTCCGAGGTCCAGCTCGCCGTCGCCGCGCGCGAGGCGCTGCAGGCCGAGGGCGTCCCGGCCCGTGTGGTCTCGATGCCCTGCGTCGAGTGGTTTGAAGAGCAGGACCAGGAGTACAAGGACAGTGTGCTGCCTCCCTCGGTGAAGGCGCGCGTCGCCGTCGAGGCCGGCATCGGCCTGACCTGGCACCGTTACGTGGGCGACGCGGGCCGGATCGTCTCGCTGGAGCACTTCGGTGCCTCGGCCGACGCGAAGGTGCTGTTCCGCGAGTTCGGCTTCACCCCCGAGGCCGTGACCGCGGCCGCCCGGGAATCGATCGCCGCCGCCGCGCGCTGACGCCCGTACAACACAAGTAGGAGATGCAATCCCATGACAGACGCACTCAAGCGCCTCTCCGACGAGGGCGTGGCGATCTGGCTGGACGACCTGTCCCGCAAGCGCATCACGTCCGGCAACCTGGCCGAGCTGATCGACCAGCAGCACGTGGTCGGTGTCACCACCAACCCGTCGATCTTCCAGAAGGCCATCAGCCAGGGCGACGGTTACGACCAGCAGCTCTCGGACCTCGCCGCCCGCAAGGTGACCGTCGAGGAAGCCATCCGGATGATCACGACGGCGGACGTCCGCGACGCCGCCGACATCCTGCGGCCGGTCTTCGACGCCACCGACGGCCAGGACGGCCGGGTCTCGATCGAGGTCGACCCGCGCCTGGCCCACAACACCAAGGCGACCACCGCCGAGGCCAAGCAGCTGGCCTGGCTGGTGGACCGCCCGAACACGCTCATCAAGATCCCGGCGACCATGGGCGGCCTGCCCGCGATCACCGAGGTCATCGGCCGGGGCATCAGCGTCAACGTCACGCTGATCTTCTCGCTGGAGCGCTACCGCCAGGTCATGGACGCCTACGTGGCGGGTCTGGAGAAGGCCAAGGCCGCGGGCCTGGACCTCTCCAAGATCCACTCGGTGGCCTCCTTCTTCGTGTCCCGCGTGGACTCGGAGATCGACAAGCGCCTCGACGCCATCGGCACCGACGAGGCCAAGGCCCTCAAGGGCAAGGCGGCGCTCGCGAACGCCCGTCTGGCCTACGAGGCCTACGAGGAGGTCTTCTCCTCCGAGCGCTGGGCGGCCCTGGACAAGGCGCACGCCAACAAGCAGCGTCCGCTGTGGGCCTCGACCGGCGTCAAGGACCCGGCGTACAAGGACACCCTGTACGTGGTGGACCTGGTCGCCCCCGGCACGGTCAACACCATGCCGGAGGCCACCCTGGAGGCCACCGCCGACCACGGCGAGGTCACCGGCGACACCATCCGCGGCACCTACGACCAGGCGCGCGCCGAGCTGGCCGCGGTCGCGAAGCTGGGCATCTCGTACGACGATGTGGTGCAGCTACTCGAAGACGAGGGCGTCGAGAAGTTCGAGGCGTCCTGGAACGACCTGCTGAAGTCGACCGAGGCGGAGCTTGAGCGCCTCGCACCCACGGAGGCCTGAACACTTTGTCTGTGAACGGAGCGAACCCGCTTCGTGACGCACAGGACCGGCGGCTCCCGCGCATCGCGGGGCCGTCCGGCCTGGTCATTTTCGGCGTTACGGGTGACCTGTCGCGCAAGAAGCTGATGCCCGCCGTCTACGACCTGGCGAACCGCGGCCTGCTGCCGCCGGGTTTCTCGCTGATCGGCTTCGCCCGGCGCGAGTGGCAGGACGAGGATTTCGCACAGGAGGTGCACGACGCGGTCAAGGAGCACGCCCGCACGCCCTTCCGTGAGGAGGTCTGGCAGCAGCTGGTGCAGGGCTGCCGGTTCGTCCAGGGCGACTTCGACGACGACGAGGCGTTCGAGACGCTGAAGTCGACGATCGAGGAACTGGACAAGGCGCAGGGCACGGGCGGCAATTTCGCCTTCTACCTCTCCGTCCCGCCCAAGTTCTTCCCGAAGGTCGTCGCCCAGCTCAAGAAGCACGGGCTGGCGGATCAGAAGGAGGGCTCCTGGCGGCGCGCCGTCATCGAGAAGCCGTTCGGTCACGACCTGACCAGTGCCCAGGAGCTCAACCAGCTGGTGCACGACGTCTTCCCGCCCAACGAGGTCTTCCGGATCGACCACTACCTCGGCAAGGAGACCGTCCAGAACATCCTGGCGCTCCGCTTCGCGAACACGATGTTCGAGCCGATCTGGAACCGGTCGTACGTCGACCACGTGCAGATCACCATGGCCGAGGACATCGGCATCGGCGGCCGGGCCGGGTACTACGACGGCATCGGCGCCGCGCGCGACGTCATCCAGAACCACCTGCTCCAGCTGCTCGCGCTGACCGCGATGGAGGAGCCCGGCTCCTTCCACCCGAAGGCGCTGGTGGCGGAGAAGCTCAAGGTGCTCACGGCCGTCGAGCTGCCCGAGGACCTGGGCAAGCACACCGTGCGCGGCCAGTACTCGGCCGCGTGGCAGGGCGGCGAGAAGGTCGTCGGCTACCTCGAAGAGGACGGCATCGACCCCAAGTCGAAGACCGACACCTACGCCGCCATCCGCCTGGAGATCAACAACCGCCGCTGGGCGGGCGTGCCGTTCTACCTGCGGACGGGCAAGCGCCTGGGCCGCCGGGTGACGGAGATCGCGGTCGTCTTCAAGCGGGCCCCGTACCTGCCGTTCGAGTCGGGCGCGACCGAGGAGCTGGGGCAGAACGCCCTGGTCATCCGGGTCCAGCCGGACGAGGGCGTGACGGTGCGCTTCGGCTCCAAGGTTCCGGGCACCTCCATGGAGGTCCGGGACGTGACGATGGACTTCGCCTACGGCGAGTCCTTCACGGAGTCGAGCCCGGAGGCGTACGAGCGGCTGATCCTGGACGTGCTCCTGGGTGACGCCAACCTCTTCCCGCGCCACCAGGAGGTCGAGCTGTCCTGGAACATCCTCGACCCGATCGAGGAGTACTGGGACAAGCACGGCAAGCCCGCGCAGTACCCCTCGGGCACCTGGGGACCGGTCGAGGCGGACGAGATGCTCGCACGAGACGGACGGAGCTGGCGCCGGCCATGAAGATCGACCTCACGGAGACCACCTCCAGCAAGATCAACGCCGCGTTGGTGCAGGCGCGCCGGGACATCGGCACGCCCGCGATCGGCATGGTCCTGACGCTGGTGATCGTGACCGACGAGGAGAACGCGTACGACGCGCTCAAGTCGGCGAACGACGCGGCCCACGAGCACCCCTCGCGGATCATCGTCGTGATCAAGCGGGTCAGCCGTTCGCCCCGCAGCCGCCGCGACGCCCGGCTCGACGCGGAGATCCGCGTCGGGGCTGACTCCGGCACGGGCGAGACGGTGGTGCTGCGGCTGCACGGCGAGCTGGTGGACCACGCGCAGTCGGTGGTCCTCCCGCTGCTGCTGCCGGACGCCCCGGTGGTCGTGTGGTGGCCGCAGGGCGCGCCGCCGGACCTGGCGGGCGACCCGCTGGGGGCCCTGGGCCAGCGCCGGATCACGGACACCTACGCGTCCGAGGAGCCCATCGGGGCCCTCGCCACCCGGGCGGCCGCCTACGCGCCCGGCGACACGGACCTGTCCTGGACCCGGATCACGCCGTGGCGCTCGATGCTCGCGGCCGCGCTCGACCAGCAGAAGGCCCTGCGGATCGTGTCGGCGACGGTCGAGGGCGAGGACGAGAACCCGAGCTGCGAGCTGCTGGCCATGTGGCTGGCGGACCGCCTCCAGGTCCCCGTCAAGCGCACCCACTCCGAGGGCCCGGGCCTGACGGCCGTACGCCTGGCGACCAAGGACGGCGGCATCGTCCTGGACCGGGCGGACGGCTCGCTGGCGACGCTGTGCATGCCGGGGCAGCCCGACCGCGCGGTGGCGCTCAAGCGCCGCGACACGGCCGAGCTGCTGGCGGAGGAGCTGCGCCGGCTGGACCCGGACAACACCTACGAGTCCGCGCTGAAGTTCGGCGTGCACGGCCTGGACCACGGGTCTGCCGAGGTTCCGCAGGACGCCCCCGCGGCGCCCGCGGCCGAAGCCACCGCGAAGGCTCCGGCGGCGAAGTCCGCGGCCAAGCGCCCGGCCAAGCCGGGCTCGGCCGCACCGGCCGCGGCGAAGAAGTCCGCGGCCAAGTGAGCGCGGCGCGGCGCCGTACGCATCCCCCGCACGGGGGCGCGTACGGCGCCGCGCCCGTTCCACCGCACGCTCCGCACTCCCCCGACACCGCACCCCCTCACCCGACCAAGAAGGCGGCACCAGCATGGGCATGACGACTCCTCAGGTCGTCGTCCACCGGGACAAGGAACTGATGGCGCAGGCCGCGGCGGCCCGGCTGATCACGAAGATCGTCGACGCCCAGGCCGCCCGCGGCAGCGCGTCGGTCGTCCTGACCGGCGGCCGCAACGGCAACGGCCTGCTGGCCGCCCTCGCCGCCGCGCCCGCCCGGGACGCGGTCGACTGGGGCCGGCTGGACCTGTGGTGGGGCGACGAGCGCTACGTCCCGGCCGACGACCCCGAGCGCAACCACACCCAGGCCCGCGCCGCCCTGCTGGACGCCGTCCCCGTCGACCCCGCGCGCGTGCACGTCATGCCCGCCTCCGACGGTCCCCACGGATCGGACGTGGACGCGGCCGCCGCGGCCTACGCGCTGGAGCTGCGCGAGGCCGCCGCTCCCGAGGACCACGGCCCCGTGCCCCGGTTCGACGTGCTGATGCTGGGCGTGGGCCCGGACACGCACGTGGCGTCCCTCTTCCCGGAACACCCCGCCGCCCGCGAGACCGAGCGCACGGTGGTCGGCGTGCACGGCGCGCCCAAGCCGCCGCCGACCCGGATCTCCCTCACCCTCCCGGCCATCCGGGCCGCCCGCGAGGTGTGGCTGCTCGCGGCCGGCGAGGACAAGGCGGGCGCGGTGGCCGTCGCGCTCGGCGGGGCGGGCGAGGTCCAGGCCCCGGCCGCCGCCGCGTACGGGCGCGCGCGCACCCTGTGGCTGCTCGACCGGGCGGCCGCCGCGAAGCTGCCCCCCGCGCTGTACCCCCCGGCCTCCGCCTGAGACACCCCGCGCACACGCCGAGCGCCCCGCACCGTCCGGTGCGGGGCGCTCTCGCGTCCGTACGGCCCCTGCGGGACCCCGCGGGGGTCAGCGGCCGCGCAGCTCGCGGTACGTGGCCACCAGGGCCCGCGTGGAGGCGTCCAGGCCGGGCACCTCCGCGCCCTCCACGAGGGCGGGCTCGATCCGCTTGGCCAGGACCTTGCCCAGCTCCACGCCCCACTGGTCGAAGGAGTCGATGTTCCACACCGCGCCCTGGACGAACACCTTGTGCTCGTAGAGCGCGATCAGCTGCCCGAGGACCGACGGGGACAGGTCCTGCGCCAGGATCGTGGTCGTCGGGTGGTTCCCGCGGAAGGTCTTGTGCGGGACGAGGTCTTCGGCGACGCCCTCCGCGCGGACCTCGTCCGGGGTCTTGCCGAAGGCCAGCGCCTGCGTCTGCGCGAAGAAGTTCGCCATCAGCAGGTCGTGCTGCGCGGCGAGATCCGGGGAGAGCGTCGGCACCGGGCGGGCGAAGCCGATGAAGTCCGCCGGGATCAGCTTCGTGCCCTGATGGAGCAACTGGTAGTAGGCGTGCTGCCCGTTGGTGCCGGGCGTGCCCCACACCACGGGACCGGTCTGCCAGTCCACCGGCTCGCCCTGGCGGTCCACCGACTTGCCGTTGGACTCCATGTCCAGCTGCTGCAAGTACGCGGTGAAGCGCGAGAGGTAGTGGCTGTACGGGAGCACCGCGTGCGCCTGCGCGTCGTGGAAGTTGCCGTACCAGATCCCCAACAGGCCCATCAGGAGCGGGGCGTTCTGCTCCGGCGGGGCCGTGCGGAAGTGCTGGTCCATCGTACGGAAGCCCTGGAGCATCTCGCCGAAGGCGTCCGGACCGATCGCGATCATCAGCGAGAGGCCGATGGCCGAGTCGAAGGAGTAGCGCCCGCCGACCCAGTCCCAGAACTCGAACATGTTCTCCGGGTCGATGCCGAAGCCGGTGACCTTCTCGGCGTTGGTCGACAGGGCGACGAAGTGCCGTGCCACGGCGCTCTCGTCGCCGCCGAGGCCCGCGAGCAGCCAGGCCCGCGCCGAGGTGGCGTTGGTGATGGTCTCGATGGTGGTGAAGGTCTTCGAGGCGACGATGAAGAGGGTCTCGGCCGGGTCCAGGCCCTGGAGCGCCTCGTGCAGGTCGGCGCCGTCCACGTTGGAGACGAAGCGCAGGTTCAGCTGCCGGTCGGCGAAGGCGCGCAGCGCCTCGTACGCCATGGCCGGGCCGAGGTCGGAACCGCCGATGCCGATGTTGACGACGTTCTTGATGCGCTTGCCGGTGGCGCCGAGCCACTCCCCCGACCTGACGCGGTCGGCGAAGTTACCCATCTTGGCCAGGACCGCGTGGACGGCGGGGACGACGTTCTCCCCGTCGACCTCGACGACGTCCTGCGGCGCGGCGCGCAGCGCGGTGTGCAGGACCGCGCGGTCCTCGGTCGTGTTGATCTTCTCGCCGCGGAACATGCGCTCGCGCAGCTGCTCCACGCCGGTGGCCGCCGCCAGTTCGCGCAGCAGCCGGAGCGTCTCGTCGGTCACGAGGTGCTTGGAGTAATCGATGTGCAGGTCGCCGGCCCGCAGGGTGTAGCCGGTGCCGCGGCCCGGGTCGGATTCGAACAGCTCCCGCAGATGCGTCTGCCCCAGCTCTTCCCGGTGCTTGCCGAGTGCCAGCCACTCCGGCGTCCGGTGGAGCCTCGTACGTCCGTCTGCGTTCATCTCGGACATCAACCCACTTCTTCCGTCCTGTTGTGCCCCGCCGTACTCCAACCTAAGGGATCGGAAGCCGGGCCGGACAACTGACACAAAGGGGCCCGGCCCGCGGAAGAAGATCTTCCGCGGGCCGGGCCCGATGTCGTGGGGTGGTGCGGCTCAGATCTCGCCGCGCAGCTTGGCGAGGGCCTCGGCGAGGATCGCCTCGCCGTCCGCGTCCGTGCGCCGCTCCCGTACGTACGCCAGGTGCGTCTTGTACGGCTCGGTGCGCGGGGGCGCCGGAGGGCTGTCCCGGTCCTGGCCCGCGGGGAACCCGCAGCGCGGGCAGTCCCAGGTGTCCGGCACCTGCGCGTCGCTGGCGAAGCTGGGCTGCGTCTCGTGCCCGTTCGAGCACCAGAAGGAGATGCGCAGGCGGGGCGCGGACTCGCCGCGCTCGGCCTCGCCCATCGGCCCCGCTCCGACCCGACTTCCACGGATCGCGTTGCCACTTGCCACGGTCGTAACTCCCTGCGTGATGGTGCCGCGAAGCGTGAATGGAATTCCGCTGCGGGCGCCCCAGTCTACGTAAGGCCCAACGCGCGTCCAGTGACCGGAGTTACTACTTCCGGAGTAGGGGCGCGGACCTCATGATAGATCGGGTGGAGCCTGCCTGACCGCCGAAAGGGCCGGATCGTTCAGTTGCCCTGCGACTTCATCAGCAGACCGAGCGCGACGATGCACGCGAACCAGAGCAGGCCGATCACCATCGTGATGCGGTCGAGGTTGCGCTCGGCGACCGAGGAGCCGCCGACGGAGGACTGCATGCCGCCACCGAACATGTCGGAGAGGCCGCCGCCCTTGCCCTTGTGCATCAGCACCAGGAGCATCAGCAGCAGGCTGAAGACGACCAGGGCGATCGAGAACCCCATAATCACGGCTGATTCCTACTTTCTGACATTCCCTGGTGTGCTGTGAACCCCGACGGGGGCCGGTGACTGTCGCTCCAGCCTCCGGCCCCCGCAAGGGTACGACGGATCCGTCCTAGCGCATACTCGCTGCGACGATCAAGGTGCTCACTGGTCGCGGAAGCGGACGATCTTGACGAACTCGTCGGCGTCCAGGGCCGCGCCGCCGATCAGGGCGCCGTCGACGTCGGGCTGCGCCATGATCGCGGCGATGTTGCCGGACTTGACGGAGCCGCCGTACTGGATGCGGACCTTGTCGGCCAGCTCCTGCGAGTACAGCTCCGCGAGGCGGGTGCGGATCGCCCCGCAGACCTCCTGCGCGTCCTCGGGGGTGGCGACCTCACCGGTGCCGATCGCCCAGACGGGCTCGTACGCGATGACGATGGACTCGACCTGCTCCGCCGGGATGCCCGCGAGGCCGCCGTCGAGCTGGGCGAGGGTGTACTCGACCTGCTGACCGGCCTTGCGGACCTCCAGGCCCTCGCCGACGCACAGGATCGGGGTGAGCCCGTTCGCGTAGGCGGCCTTGACCTTGGCGTTGCAGAGCTCGTCGCTCTCGCCGTGGTACTGGCGGCGCTCGCTGTGGCCGACGGCCACGAAGGTGCACTTGAGCTTCGCGAGCATCGCGCCGGAGATCTCCCCGGTGTACGCGCCGGACTCGTGCGCCGAGATGTCCTGGGCGCCGTACTTGATCTTCAGCTTGTCGCCGTCGACCAGGGTCTGGACCGACCGCAGGTCGACGAAGGGCGGCAGAACCGCGACCTCGACGGCGTCGTAGTCCTTGTCGGTGAGCGCGAAGGCGAGCTTCTGGGTGTGCGCGATGGCCTCGAGGTGATTGAGGTTCATCTTCCAGTTGCCGGCCATGAGCGGGGTGCGCGTGGTCATACGGGGTCAGACCTCCAGAGCGGCGATGCCGGGAAGCGTCTTGCCCTCGAGGTATTCGAGGGACGCGCCGCCACCGGTCGAGATGTGGCCGAACTTCGTCTCGTCGAAGCCCAGGTTGCGGACGGCCGCGGCGGAGTCGCCGCCGCCGACCACGGTGAAGCCCTTGCTGTCGAGCAGGGCCTGCGCGACGGCGGCGGTGCCGCCTGCGTAGTCGGGGTGCTCGGCGACGCCGACCGGACCGTTCCAGAAGACGGTCTCGGCGTCGACGATCTTCGAGGCGAACAGCTCGCGGCTCTTGGGGCCGATGTCCAGGCCCTCCTGGTCCGCGGGGATCTTGTCCGCGTCGACGACCTCGAAGGTGGCCGGGGCCTTGGTCTTGAGGTCGGGGAAGTCCGTGGAGACGAGTACGTCCACCGGCAGGACCAGCTCGACGCCGTTCTTCTCCGCGCGCTCCATGTACTCCAGCACCACCGGGATCTGGTCCTCCTGGAGGAGGGAGATGCCGACCTCGTGGCCCTGGGCCTTGAGGAAGGTGTAGGCCATGCCGCCGCCGATGAGCAGGCGGTCGGCCTTGCCGAGGAGCTCGTCGATGACGGCGAGCTTGTCGGAGACCTTGGCGCCGCCGAGGATCACCGTGTACGGGCGCTGGACGTCCGTGGTCAGCTTCTTCAGGACGGCGACCTCGGTCGCGATCAGGTAGCCGGCCGCGTGCGGGAGGCGCGCGGGCAGGTCGAAGACCGAGGCGTGCTTGCGGTGGACGGCGCCGAAGCCGTCGCCGACGTAGACGTCGGCCAGCTCCGCGAGCCGGTCCGCGAAGGCGCCGCGCTCGGCGTCGTCCTTCGCGGTCTCACCGGCGTTGAAGCGCAGGTTCTCGATGACGGCGACCTGGCCGTCGGCGAGGGCGGCGACCGTCTCCTTGGCGGAGGCGCCGACGGTGTCGGTCGCGAAGGCCACGTCCTGGCCGAGCAGCTCACCGAGCCGGGCTGCGGCGGGGGCCAGCGAGAAGGCCGGGTCCGGCGCGCCCTTGGGGCGGCCGAGGTGGGACGCGACGATGACGCGGGCGCCGGCGGCGGCGAGCTTCGCGATCGTCGGCTGGACGGCGCGGATGCGGCCGTCGTCGGTGATCTCGGTGCCGGCGAGCGGCACGTTCAGGTCGGCGCGGACGAAGACCCGCTTGCCGGAGACGCCCTCGGCGAGAAGTTCGTCGATCGTCTTCATGTGTATTTCTACTCCTTATCCCCATACATGGCTTTCGCCTGTGCGGAGCGAGAGGTACGAGGCAAGCAACAGGGCCCGCACAGCGCTTCATCGCGCTGCCCGAGCCCTGATGCTTCACATCGCGGTGCCTGCCCTGAAGATTAGAGCTGGCCGCCGACGAAGACGGTGAGGTCGACGAGACGGTTGGAGTAACCCCACTCGTTGTCGTACCAGCCGATGACCTTGACGCTCTTGCCCTGGACCATGGTGAGGGAAGAGTCGAAGGTGCAGGAGAACGGCCAGTTCACGATGTCGGAGGAGACGATCGCGTCCTCGGTGTAGTCGAGGATGCCCTTCAGCTGGCCCTGGGAGGCCTTCAGGAAGGCGGCGTTGACCTCTTCCTTCGTGGTCTCGCGCTCCAGCTCGATCACCAGGTCGGTCACGGAACCGGTCGGGACCGGGACGCGCATCGCGATGCCGTCGAGCTTGCCGGCCAGCTCCGGGATGACCAGCGCGGTGGCCTTGGCGGCACCGGTGGTGGTCGGGATGATGTTCTCGGCGGCGGCGCGGGCGCGGCGCAGGTCCGAGTGCGGGAAGTCCAGGATGCGCTGGTCGTTCGTGTACGCGTGGACCGTCGTCATCATGCCCTTGACGATGCCGAAGTTCTCCAGCAGGACCTTGGCCATCGGCGCCACGCAGTTGGTGGTGCAGGAGGCGTTGGAGATGACGTGGTGGTTGGCCGCGTCGTACTTCTCCTGGTTGACGCCCATCACGATCGTGATGTCCTCGTCCTTGGCCGGAGCCGAGATGAGGACCTTCTTCGCGCCCGCGGCGATGTGCTTGGCGGCGTCGGCCTTCTTCGTGAAGATGCCGGTCGACTCGATGACGATGTCGGCGCCCAGCTCGCCCCAGGGGAGGTTCGCGGGGTCGCGCTCGGCGAAGGTCTTGAAGGTGTTGCCACCGACCGTGATGGTGTCGTCGGTGTGGGAGACCTCGGCCTTGAGGCGGCCCAGGATGGTGTCGTACTTGAGCAGGTGCACCAGGGTCGCGTTGTCAGTCAGGTCGTTGACACCGACGATCTCGATGTCCGCTCCCTGCTCCAGGAGCGCCCGGAAGTAGTTGCGGCCAATTCGGCCAAAACCATTGATGCCTACGCGGATCGTCACGAACCGATCTCCTCGTTGGTGCGCCGGCCTGTCCGCCGGCGAGCTGTATGGGATGTCCCCGACCGCTTATGACCCTACCTCTCCGTGAGCTTGGGGGTGACATCGGAAGGGGCCTGACACGCCCCGGCGGCCCGTACCACACGCTGCGGTACGGGCCGTCGGGCACTTCGTCCCCCCTCACTCAGCGTGAGGGGAGGGGGGTCCGCAGGTCAGTGCTTCAGCGAGCGGAGCGCCTTACCGACGAGTACCGCTCGGTCCTTCGCGGCCGGCAGGTGTTCCAGGCCGAAGCCGAGGAGCACGGTGTCACGCGTAGTGACCGCCGCGTAGGACTTGAACAGCTCCCCGGAGCGGGACCAATCGCCCGGAACATCGGGACTTCCGGCAGGTGCGCCCTGCGCCGTCCACGCCCCGAGCGAGGTCTCGAAGCCCTCGGCCGCCTGGTCGGCGCCGCCGACGGACAGCCGCGCCTCGTCCGCGAAGACCCCGCGGCCGCCGCTGCCCGGGTCGGTGATGGAGGAGAGCGAGACCTCGACGGTCCTGCCCGCGTACGCGCTCAGGTCGAAGGAGACCTGCTTCCAGCCGCCGGAGGAGCCGGTGAAGCTGTTCCACGCGCCGCTGCTGCCCTCGGCGGTGCAGCCGCCGGACGCGAGGGTGAGGTAGTGGCGCAGGAAGGGGTGGCCGTTGATGAAGAAGCCGCCCGCGCACTCCGCCGGGACGGCCGTGCCGCTCTGGCCGCCCGCCTCGGGCAGGGTGGTCCAGTCCTCGGCGCCCGTGGTGTGGGCCTCCAGGACGGCGTGGTCGTAGCCCGGCTCGGTGTCCCAGTTCAGGGCCATCTTGAGGGTGGGCCGGTCGGCGGCGCTGACCCCGGTCAGGTCGACCGTGCGGACCAGGCGCTTCCAGTCGTTGTCGTTGTGGACGGCCGAGGCCATCCAGGACCCGGCGTAGGGGGCGTAGGGATTGACGATGCCGTCGTACAGGCCCGCCTGGGCGCTCTTGAACTGCGGGAACTGCGCGGCGGCCAGGGTGTCGGAGGTGACGCTGTAGGCGCCGGGCCGGTCCAGCGGGTTGCCGGGGGCGCCGCCGAGCGTTCCCTTGGCTCCGCCGAGCGCGCCCGCGCCGGTGAAGCCGGTCGCGCCCGTGCCGGTGCTGCGGTCGTAGGCGCCGAGGTAGTACTGGCTGAAGTCGTCGGTGACCGCGCGGCCGACCTTGGCGTCGCCGCCGGCCAGTTCACCGGCCTCGATCAGCTTGCCGCCCTCGTTCAGGAAGTCGCGGACCGCCAGCTGGGTGGGGCCGCCGGGAGCCTGGGCGCCCGTGTAGTGGACGGCCGTGCCGAAGTGGGAGAGCACCCCGAGGTGGTGCGGGGCGCCCTGGGTGGCGACGTCCCAGACGGCGGCGGAGCGTCCGTTGGCGCGCAGCGCGTCCACGTACGTCTGGGCCTGCTGGGCCTTGGCCCCTTCCTCCGCGATCACCAGGACGTCGGCGCGGGGCCGCTCGGCCACGCTGTAGGTGAAGTGCTCGCTGGAGACCCGCTTGGATCCGTCACGGCCGGTGAACCAGACCTCGACCTTGTCCCCGGGCCGCGCGCCTTCCACCGCGGCGCGGTACTGGTCGTACCAGTTGTTGTCGTCGCCGCCGTAGGTCTCGCCGCCCTTCCAGGCCTTGAGGTCCTCGTCGTGGACGCGGCCGCCGTTGATCCGGTAGTTGAGTTCCTTGTCCTTCAGCGCCTTGCGGGCGGTGACGGAGACCTTCTGGTCCTCGCCGCGGGCGGCGTAGGAGGTGGTGAAGGGGTCCGTCGTGAAGTCGGCGGCGCTCAGGCCCACCGAGGAGACCGGCTTGTCCGGGTGCGCGGCGGACTGGGCGACCGAGAGCGCGAAGGGGACGTTCTTCTGGAACTCCGCCTGGACGAGCTTCTCGTCGTCCGGGAAGTTGAAGCCGGAGGCGCAGTCCTCGGACTTCCACTGGTCGTCCGGGACGCTGTCGGAGGCGGTCTGGCAGGTGGTCATCTCCGGCGTGAACATCATGACGCCGTTGACGTTGCCCGCGTGGCCGTCCGCCTCGCCGTTGGTGGTGTACAGCTCCGAGGAGACCTGCGGGTAGTACCCGGGGATCGCGGAGTGCTCCGGGGTGCCGGCGAGTGCCTTGTAGGCCACGTCGTCGGGGGTCGGGGTGGCGACCTGCCAGCCCACGCCGTAGAGCAGCAGCTCGGCGGCGGAGTGGTAGTTGACGGCGTACTCGAAGCCGATGCGCTTCTCGAAGGCGTCCAGCGCCGCGGTCTCGGGCTCGGACTCCGCCTTCGGGCCGCGGTAGGTCTCGCTCGACGGGTTGGCCGAGGAGCCCTCGTTGTCGTAGCCCCATTTGTAGGGGAAGTTGCGGTTGAGGTCGACGCCGTCGAGGGCGGTGTGCTTGCCGTCGCCGTTGTTGTCGCGCATGTTCTTGCGCCACAGCCGGTCGCCGTCGGGGGCGTGGGTGAAGTCGTAGCCGTCCGGGTTGGCGGACAGGACGAACCACATCTCGGTGGAGTCGACCAGCTGCGTGATGCGCTGGTCCTTGCCGTAGTTGTCCAGGTAGTGGTGCATCAGCCGCCGGGTCATCTCGGGGGTGATCCACTCGCGGGCGTGCTGGTTGGACATGTACAGGACCGAGGGCTTGGAACCGTCCTTGGCCTGCCGGGCGTTCTTGGTGAGCTTGAGGGCGAGGATGTCCTTGCCCTCCACGGTCTTGCCGATGGAGACGACTTTGGTGAGGCCGGGATGGCTCTGGCCGGTCGAGACGATCTCCTCCTGGAGACCGCCCTTGCCGCTGTAGGGGCGGAAGACCCCGTCGCCGGCCGCCTTGGCGCGCGCGGCGGCCTTGGCCGGGACCTTGCGCTCGGCGAGCCTGACGCCCTGGGCGCCGAGTTCGCCGGCCTGCGCGGTGGTGAGGAACAGCTCGACCCGGGCGGTGCCCCGGTCCGGTGCCTGCGCGGTCAGCTCGTGGGCGTCCTGGCCCGCGGCGAGGACCAGGGGCACCTGCTCCTTGGTGATGTCGGCGTCGTAGACCCGGACTTCGTCGGCGGCCGGTCCTGCCGCGGATCCGTTCTGGGCCTGCGCCGCGACCGGTACGGCGGCGAGTGAACCGAAGACGAGTGCGCTTGCGGCGAGGATCGATCTCGCGCGGTGCCTCATGTGCCCCCCTGGGCGTCGTCTGCCACGAAAGAGTTCGCACGACAGGCTCACGACCCTCACATGCCCATGTCAATGGGAAACGCCGAAAGGGGCCCGCACGTGATCACGTGCGGGCCCCTTTCGGCCGAGGACGGACGGTGCGGCCGGGGCCGCGGCGGATCGGCCCGGTCAGCCGACCAGGTTGTCGGCCATCTCCTCGGCCTCGGTGAGGTTCGACTCGGTGCCCGGGATGCCGAGGTCCTGGGCCCGCTTGTCGGCCATCGCCAGCAGCCGCCGGATCCGGCCGGCGACCGCGTCCTTGGTCAGCGGCGGGTCGGCGAGCGCGCCCAGTTCCTCCAGGGAGGCCTGCTTGTGCTCCATGCGCAGGCGCCCGGCCGCCGCCAGGTGCTCGGGGACCTCGTCGGCGAGGATCTCCAGGGCGCGCTGGACGCGGGCTCCCGCGGCCACCGCGGCCCGGGCCGAGCGGCGCAGGTTGGCGTCGTCGAAGTTGGCGAGCCGGTTGGCGGTGGCGCGCACCTCGCGCCGCATCCGGCGCTCCTCCCAGGCCAGCACCGAGTCGTGGGCGCCGAGGCGGGTCAGCAGGGCGCCGATCGCGTCGCCGTCGCGGACCACCACCCGGTCCACCCCGCGCACCTCGCGCGCCTTGGCGGCGATGGAGAGCCTGCGGGCGGCGCCCACCAGGGCCAGGGCGGCCTCCGGACCGGGGCAGGTGACCTCCAGGGAGGAGGACCGGCCCGGTTCGGTGAGCGAGCCGTGGGCCAGGAAGGCACCGCGCCAGGCGGCCTCCGCGTCGCAGGTCGCACCGGAGACCACCTGCGGGGGGAGCCCCCGGATCGGGCGGCCGCGGCCGTCGACGAGCCCGGTCTGGCGCGCCAGCTGGTCACCGCCGGCGACGACCCGGACGACGTACCGGTTGCCGCGGCGCAGCCCGCCGGGGGCCATGATCACCAGGTCCGAGGAGTGGCCGAAGATCTCCAGGATGTCCTTGCGCAGCCGCCTCGCCGCGATCCCCGCGTCCAGCTCCGCCTCGATGACGATGCGGCCGCTCACCAGGTGCAGCCCGCCCGCGAACCGGAGGATCGCCGAGACCTCCGCCTTCCGGCAGCAGGTACGGGTGACGGGCAGCCGGGCGATCTCATCCTTCACCGCGGGCGTCATCGCCATGGGCCGATCCTTCCATGCATCCGAAAAATACGGTCGTACGCGGCGGCCAACAGCTCCGGATCGTGCTTCGGAGTCCCGTCGGGCCTGGCCACCGGCGCCAGCTCGACCGCGGCACCGAACCGTTTCGCGGCATCGGAGAGTGACTCGCGGTCGGGCACGGCGGCCTCGTCGGCCAGCACCACGTCCAGGGCGAGTTTAGGGGCGTGTCGGGCCAAAACCTCCAAATGACGCTGCGGAGAGAACCCCTCTGTTTCACCGGGTTGCGGCGCGAGGTTCAGCGAGAGGATCCGCCGGGCCTTCGTCTGGACCAGTGCGTCGAGCAGTTCCGGCACCAGGAGGTGCGGGATCACCGAGGAGAACCAGGAGCCCGGGCCGAGCACCACCCAGTCGGCGTCCAGGACCGCGGCGACGGCCTCCGGCACGGCCGGCGGGTCGCTCGGCACCAGCTGTACGGACTGCACCTCGCCCGGGGTCAGCGCCACCGTGGCCTGGCCGCGGACGGTGTCCACGTCGTCCGGGCGGGCCGGGTCGTGGCCGCGCACCAGCGCCTGGAGCTCCAGGGGCACGGCCGACATCGGCAGCACCCGGCCGTGCGCGCCGAGCAGCTTGCCGACGAGGTCCAGGGCCTGCACCGGGTCGCCGAGCTTCTCCCACAGGGCGACGATCAGCAGGTTGCCGACCGCGTGCCCGTGCAGGTCACCGCGGGACTCGAAGCGGTGCTGGATGACCCGGGACCAGGTCTGGCCCCATTCGTCGTCCCCGCACAGCGCGGCCAGCGCCTTGCGCAGGTCGCCGGGCGGCAGGACGCCCAGCTCCTCGCGCAGCCGGCCGCTGGAGCCCCCGTCGTCGGCGACGGTGACCACGGCCGTGAGGTCGCCGGTGATCCGGCGCAGCGCGGCGAGGGAGGCGGACAGGCCCATGCCGCCGCCGAGGGCGACGACCTTGGGTGCGACCGCCTCGGGGGCGGCGCCGCGCCGCAGCTCGGCGGCCGGGGCGCCGTTGCCGCCCCGGCCCGCCGTCAGCCGGCGCAGGCGGCGCAGCCGCAGGCTCCGTCCGGTCACTCGCGCCCCATGTCCCGGTGGACGACGACGGTCTCTACTCCCTCGGAGGCGAGGCGGGCGGCAAGCTTCTCGGACATGGCCACGCTGCGGTGCTTGCCGCCGGTGCAGCCGACCGCGATCGTCACGTACCGCTTGCCCTCGCGGCGGTAGCCGGTGGCGATGAGCTGGAGCAGCTCGGTGTAGCGGTCGAGGAACTCCTTGGCGCCGGGCTGGCTGAAGACGTAGCCCGAGACCTCTTCGTTGAGCCCGGTGAAGGGGCGCAGCTCCGGGACCCAGTGCGGGTTCGGGATGAAGCGGCAGTCCACGACGAGGTCGGCGTCGACGGGCAGGCCGTACTTGTAGCCGAAGGACATGACGGTGGCCCGCAGCTCGGGCTCCTCGTCGCCCGCGAACTGGGCGTCCATCTTGGCGCGCAGTTCGTGCACGTTGAGGCTGGAGGTGTCGATGACCAGGTCGGCGTCGCCGCGCAGCTCGCGCAGCAGGTCGCGCTCGGCGGCGATGCCGTCGACGATGCGGCCGTCGCCCTGGAGCGGGTGCGGGCGGCGGACCGATTCGAAGCGGCGCACCAGCGCGTCGTCGGAGGACTCCAGGAACACGATGCGCCGGGTCACCCCGCGCGCTTCGAGGTCGGAGAGCGACTCGCGCAGCGCGTCGAAGAACTGGCGGCCGCGGACGTCGACGACGACGGCGATGCGCGCCACGTTGCCCTGCGAGCGGGCTCCCAGCTCCACCATGGTCGGGATCAGCGCCGGGGGCAGGTTGTCGACGACGAACCAGCCCAGGTCCTCCAGGCACTTGGCCGCCGTACTGCGGCCGGCTCCGGACATGCCGGAGATGATCACCAGCTCGGGGATGGCCGCCTCGGCGGTATCGCCGGGCTCCACTGTCGTGCCCGTACTCACCTGTACTCCGTCTCGGTCGCGCTCTGCTGCGTGCTCGGTCATTGCTCGCTCCCCCGTTCGGACGGTGCTCCCGCGGGCGCGGGGGCCTCGTCCTCAATGATCTCTCCTGTGGCCGTGTTGACGGCCGGAGCGGCGGGAGCCGCCTGGGCGAGGGCCACGGCCACGGTCTCGGCCGTCTTGCGGCCTATGCCCGGGACCTCGCAGATCTGGTCGATTGTCGCCTGTCTCAGCTTCTTCACCGAACCGAAGTGCTTGATCAGCGCCAGCCTGCGGCTCTCCCCCAGGCCGGGTACGTCGTCCAGCGGCCCGGCTTTCAGCCGCTTGGCCCGCTTGCCGCGCTGGTACTGGATGGCGAAGCGGTGGGCTTCGTCACGTACCCGCTGGAGCAGGTAGAGCCCCTCGCTGGTGCGCGGCAGCACCACCGGGTCGCTCTCGCCGGGCAGCCACACCTCCTCCAGCCGCTTGGCCAGGCCGCACACGGCGACGTCGTCGATGCCCAGCTCGGCCAGGGCCCGCTGGGCGGCGGCGACCTGCGGCTGGCCGCCGTCCACCACAACGAGCTGGGGCGGGTAGGCGAAACGCTTCGGGCGGCCGTCATCCGTCTCCGCCGGGACCTCGCCGCCCACGGGGCCGCCGTCGAGGCCGTCGACGACCGCACCCTCCTCGGGCGACCACTCCCCCGTCCGGAGCTTCTCGCGCAGGTAGCGGCGGAAGCGGCGGGAGACCACCTCGTGCATGGAGCGGACGTCGTCCTGCCCCTCGAAGCCCTTGATCTCGAAGCGGCGGTACTCGCTCTTGCGGGGCAGGCCGTCCTCGAAGACCACCATGGAGGCCACCACGTCGTCGCCCTGGAGGTGCGAGATGTCGAAGCACTCGATGCGCAGCGGGGCGGTGTCCAGGTCCAGTGCCCCGGCGATCTCCTCCAGCGCCCGGGAGCGCGTGGTCAGGTCACCCGCGCGCTTGGTCTTGTGCAGGGCCAGGGACTGCTGGGCGTTGCGGTGGACGGTCTCCATCAGGGACTTCTTGTCGCCGCGCTGCGGGATGCGCAGGCTGACCTGGGAGCCGCGGCGGCCGCCGAGCCACTCGGCCACGGCGGGGGCGTCCTCGGGCAGGGCCGGGACCAGCACCTCCTTGGGCACGGCCTCGCCCCGCTCCTCCCCGTACAGCTGCTGGAGGGCGTGCTCGACGAGCCCGGCCGTGTCGACGGCCTCGACCTTGTCGGTGATCCAGCCGCGCTGGCCGCGCACCCGTCCACCGCGGACGTGGAAGATCTGGACGGCGGCCTCCAGCTCGTCCTCGGCGACCGCGATCAGGTCGGCGTCGGTGGCGTCGGCGAGCACCACCGCGTTCTTCTCCATGGCCCGCCGCAGGGCCCCGATGTCGTCGCGGAGCCGGGCGGCCTTCTCGTACTCCATGTCCTCGGCCGCCACCCGCATCTCGCCTTCGAGGCGGGTGAGGTAGGTGCCGGTGCGCCCGGCCATGAAGTCGCAGAAGTCCTCGGCCAGTTCCCGGTGCTCCTCGGGGGTGACCCGGCCCACGCAGGGCGCGGAGCACTTGCCGATGTAGCCGAGCAGGCAGGGGCGGCCGATCTGCGCGGACCGCTTGAAGACCCCGGCCGAGCAGGTGCGTACGGGGAACACCCGCAGCATCAGGTCGACGGTCTCGCGGATGGCCCACGCGTGCCCGTACGGCCCGAAGTAGCGCACGCCCTTCTTCTTCGGGCCGCGCATCACCTGGACGCGGGGGTACTGCTCGTTGAGCGTGACGGCGAGCGAGGGGTAGCTCTTGTCGTCGCGGTACTTGACGTTGAACCGGGGGTCGTACTCCTTGATCCAGGAGTACTCCAGCTGGAGCGCCTCGACCTCGGTGGAGACCACCGTCCACTCGACGGACGCGGCGGTGGTCACCATCGTGGCGGTGCGCGGGTGCAGGCCCGCGACGTCCTGGAAGTAGCTGGCCAGTCGCTGGCGCAGGCTCTTGGCCTTCCCGACGTAGATCACCCGGCGGTGCTCGTCGCGGAATCGGTAGACCCCCGGGGAGTCGGGGATCTGTCCCGGTCTGGGGCGGTAGCTGGAAGGGTCGGCCATGGCATCAGCCTACTTGCGGCCTCTGACAACCGGCCCTCACCTCCACGGCGTCGCGGGACCCCGCCCGGCACATTCAGCCCCGCCGGCGTTCGAGGAGCGGAGTCCGCCGACGAGGCCCGGCCAGGTCCACCCCCGGCAGCACCCGCGCGACCACCCCGTACGCCGCCTCCCGCGAAGCCACCGGCACCAGCACGTCGTTCTTCGACCCG